>DATGOF010000487.1:0-13484 GCA_035306285.1 Acidobacteriota bacterium
GTACCGAATTGGGATAAAAGACTTTCAATTCAGGGGTCTGTTCAGGCCATCCCAGCGTCGAGAAAGGCCACAGTGCTGAGCTGAACCAGGTATCTAAGACATCCGTGTCCTGAGAAAGCTCGCTGCTGCCACATTGATTGCAGACATCGGGCTCGTCCTCAGAGACTATCGTTTCGTTACATTGGGCGCAGTACCAGGCGGGGATCCGATGGCCCCACCACAACTGGCGACTAATACACCAGTCGTGAATATTACGCATCCATTCGAAATAGACTTTGGCGTAATTTTCTGGAACAAACCGGGTCTTGCCCTGCTCGACGGCCTCAATCGCCTTCTCGGCAAGTGGTTTGACATTGACGAACCACTGAGTCGAGACGAGCGGTTCAATGATCGTGCCACAGCGATGGCAGTGGCCGACATTGTGGGAATGCTCCTCGACCTTCTCCAGTAGGTCGAGCTTTTCGAGATCGGCTACAACCTTTGAACGGGCCTCAAATCGGTCCAAACCAGAATAAGGTCCGGCGTCCGCCGTCATCATTCCCCGTTCGTCAATCACTTTAATGATTGGAAGATTGTTTCTCTTCCCAGCTTCAAAATCGTTGGGGTCATGGCCCGGAGTTACCTTAACTACACCGGTTCCAAACTCCGACTCTACAAACGAATCAAAGACAACGGGAATAATGCGATCCAAGAGCGGCAGGCGAATCGACCGGCCTTTCAGATGCTGATAGCGCGCGTCGTCCGGGTGTACGGCAACCGCCGTGTCGCCGAGCATAGTTTCCGGTCTGGTCGTCGCAACGACCACAACCTCGTCGGTCCCTTCCACAGGGTATTTGATGTGCCAGAGGCTACCTTCCAGAGGCCGATATTCGACCTCGAGATCGGAAATCGCGGTACTGCACCTTGGGCACCAGTTGACCAGGTACTCGCCTCGATAGATCAACCCTTCACGATAAAGCTCAACAAATACCTTCCTGACGGCCCTGGACAGACCTTCGTCCATTGAAAACCGCAACCGGCTCCAATCACAGGAACAGCCCAATCGACGGATCTGACTAAGAATGTTGCTCTGTGCAATCTCCTTCCATTCCCAGACCCGCTGTTCGAACTTCTCTCTCCCCAGGTCGTTACGGTGCAGACCCTCTAGGGCGAGCTGTCGCTCCACGACATTCTGAGTAGCGATGCCGGCATGGTCCGTGCCGGGTACCCATAGTGCATTGAATCCAGACATACGCTTCCACCGCACCAGGATGTCCTGAAGCGTGTGATTCAGCGCATGCCCCATATGCAACGAACCAGTCACGTTCGGAGGAGGCATGACCATCGAAAAAACTGGTTTCTCTGAACCGGTATCAGCTACAAAGAAACCGCTGTCCTCCCACCAACGATAAAGCCGGCCCTCTACCTCTTCGGGTTGATAACTTTTGGATATTTGAATGGGCAACGAAATGCCTCCTGATTGATCCTGCAAAAGGCGAATTATAGCAAATAGGAGGAACCGCGATGACTTTGACCGGACTGCGGAAATTAATCACAACTGTAATTTTTCTTCGTCCAAGACTAAAGTGTAGGAAGGATTGTCCGATAAGCGATTGGACAGTAACTCGGAGACAGACCAATGGCCTATACGATCTTGATCTTGGCAGTTACAGTTTATGCTCTCGTGGTACTGCTGGGAGTGTTTCTGTGCATGGCTGCCAGACGCGGCGACGACCTACTCGAAGAAGAACAGCGTCGATCGACTCGTCCCCACCAGGAACGGCATAAAGGCGTAGCCTGACTGGGTCCTCGAGCCACGCGGGGCAGTTCATGCCGTCCCTCAGCCTGCGTCACTTATTTCTATTTTCGCTTGTAGATGATCGCCAATCCATCTTCCTTTTCCAGTGAAGCACGCACGATGACCATTTCATAATTGTCGCTGGTTCGCATCTCCTCCAGAAAATCATTCATCTGATTGGCGAACTGGATCACGTTATCTGCCACAATTAGACTTCCTGGCTCCAGCTTGGGTTCAAGGAGTCGAAAATAGGCGAGATATTGCTCTTTTGCTGCATCGATAAATGCGAAATCGAAAGGACCCTCGAGCTCTTTCAGAACCTTCAAGGCATCTCCTTCGACACAGCTAACCGTATCCTGCAAATGCGTCTTTTCGATATTCGTGCGACACTGACGAACCATATCGGGATTGATGTCAATGGTCGTGAGTGTACCCCCGGTTCTTTCAAATCCCATCCCCATATGGATAGCCCCATATCCGTTAGCCGATCCAATCTCAACACCTCGAGTCGCCTCGCTGCTTTCGATGAGAATTCGAAGTAGGGTCGCATCATCAAAAGTGGTGTTCATCCCAATTCTTTTGAAGTTTTTCAGAAAATCTTGCCGCTCCTGAATCAGAGCGTCATCTTGAGGCATCACCATCGTGCTCGAATTGACCAGAAGCCTGGCCATGCTTCCATCAAAAGTCTGACCCCAGGACGGAATCCCCATCGTCAAAACCAGCAGAAACAGCAGAATCATCCTCGTAAAATTGAATGCCGGGTGCTGACACAAGAGATAGTGGAACATAATTCCTCCTTTGTCGCTGCAATGTGGGGACCGTGAAATTGATGCGACCGCCCATGGTAGCCCGTAAGAGTACAGGCGACTCATCGTTGAGTTCATGTTAGTCCCTGACAGTCGACGATTCCAGTGGTGCGCCTTGCGAATCCATCGCTTGTTCTACGGCAAGGTGTCGTCTCTGATCCGATGACGACAGACCAAAAATCATTGGGACCGAACAAGCAGGTCAGTAGAATAAGAATGATTGAGAAAGGAACTGGGTATGTTGCTGACATCTAAGATTCGGTGGATTCTGATTTGCTCCCTGGTGTGCGGCCTGCCTGCGCAGATCTCCCGGGCGGCTCCGTCCGGATTTTCGGTCGATCATCTGCTTAAGATGGAGAGACTCGCTTCACCCCGCATTTCTCCGGATGGCCGATTGGTTGTCTTCACCAGGAGTTCAGTTGATCTGGAATCGAATTCTCTGCGAAGCGACCTGTGGATCATCAACTCGGATGGAACCGGGTTGCGCCGCCTGACAACCCATCCAGCCAGCGACCACAGTCCCCAGTGGTCTGCCGATGGGAGTTCCATTTACTTCCTTTCCAGCCGCTCCGGTTCAACTCAGGTCTGGAATCTGCCCTTGAATGGTGGGGAGGCTCGACAGGTCACCAAACTTCCCCTCCCCGTCTCTAACCTGGTCCTTTCTCCGACGGGGGATCATCTGGCGGTGACTCTGGAGGTCTATCCGCAATGTGCTGAGTTAAGCTGCACGCTGGACAAGGTAGAAGCGGTGGAAAAGCAAGCCCACACGGGCCAGATCTATGATCGCCTCTTTGTCAGGCACTGGGACCGCTGGAAGGATGGACGGAGATCTCATCTCTTCGTTATCCCGATAGAAGGAGGAGATCCACAAAATGTCATGGCAGGGATGCAGGCCGATACTCCGGCTCAGCCATTTGGTGGTGCTGAGGAAATCACCTTTAGTCCCGACGGTACCTCTATACTCTTCACTGCCCGGGTAGGAAATAACGAAGCCTGGTCAACTAACTTTGATATTTACCAGGCTCCGATCGATGCCTCTCAACCACCCCAAAGCATTACGAGCCAGAACCTGGCCTGGGATACCCATCCGGCTTTCTCGCCCGATGGGAGAAAACTGGCCTACCTGGCAATGGAGCGACCGGGCTATGAGTCTGATCGTTTTCGCATCGTCGTGCGTGACTGGCCAAATGGAACCTCCAGTGTCTTGACTGAAGCATGGGATCGTTCTCCCCACTCGCTGACCTGGTCGCACGATTCCAAGCATCTATATGCAACCGCCTTTTCGCTGGGCCAGGTCTCGCTGTTTGCGATCGACGCGTCCTCCGGCGAGGCAGAGGCTCTGGTTGAAGAAGGAACTGTTTCGGCTCCCACAGTCTTTCAAGACCGCATTGTCTACCTCTGGGATCATTTAAATTCGCCGGCTGAGATTTACACCATTTCGGCTGGAAAACCCGATCCCCGCCCTCTCACCAGCATCAATGCCGAACGATTGGCCGAAGCAAAGATGGGAGAGCCAGAGCAATTCAGTTTTTCCGGCTGGAACGGTGAAACGGTTTACGGTTACGTCGTTCAACCCGTTGATTTCGATCCCAACCAAAAATATCCGGTGGCTTTCTTAATCCACGGCGGACCTCAGGGATCGTTTGGGAATCATTTCCATTACCGATGGAATCCTCAGGTATACGCTGGAGCCGGATACGGGGTGGTCATGGTGGATTTTCACGGCTCAATCGGATACGGCCAGGAGTTCGTAGATTCGATTCGTAACGACTGGGGCGGAAAGCCGCTAGAAGACTTGCAAAAGGGCCTCGATGCCGCGCTTGAACGTTATCCCTGGATGGATCCGGACAATGTGGCAGCCCTGGGAGCTTCCTATGGCGGATACATGGTGAATTGGATAGCCGGAAACTGGCCGGATCGATTTCGCTGTCTGGTCAATCACGACGGCGCTTTCGATATGCGGTCAATGTACTATTCGACTGAGGAACTATGGTTTCTTGAATGGGAAATGGGGGGACCATACTGGAGTAACGCCGAAAATTATGAAAAGCATAACCCCGCCCGCTTCGTAAACCAATGGAAGACGCCTATGCTGGTCATCCACGGAGCCCTTGATTTCCGTGTTCCGCTGGAGCAGAGTCTTGCTACCTTCACGGCTCTTCAAAGAAGAGGGATTCCCAGCAGACTCCTTTATTTTCCGGACGAAAATCACTGGGTTTTGAAGCCGCAGAATAGTATCCAGTGGCACAACACGGTTCTCGAGTGGTTGAAGCGCTGGATTGAAAGATAGGCCTGGGCTTCTACTCAGCCTTTCTGAAGGTGTCTCGTAGAATCTCCGGCAAAATGGATCGGAGGGCGTCCGGCAGGCGTTCAGAAAGCCGATTAACCAGCTGATCGAGCTGTTCAGGGCTAAAGTCCAGGGTTTGTGATGAGGAATCTTCTGAGGCCAACGATTCCTGACTTTCAAACGTATCTTGCAGCGTAACAGAGCCGATGATTTCCCGTTCCAGAAGCTGGAAAGATGGACGACATTCTTCCGGGCTCAACTTGAAAATCAGCTCACCTTCAATCGGACCAGGAACCGGATTAATCAGGAAATCTTCTCCACCGGAAAAGCTGTCTCGATCGCCAGCCGCGCCAGAAGCCAGCACATGTCCGGGCGAGTCTTCTTTTTGCAAAAGCTCCTTGACCAGAGAAACCAGTTGGGAGGTTTCGAAGGGTTTGGTCAGGGATCCGGTATAGCCAGCCATTTCAGCCCTTTCGACATCAAACGGTTCGAAGGTACCCGCTAGAAGAATTAAGGGTACGCGTTCCAGCCCAAGCTCTTTTCTCAGGATTCGACAGAGCTCGTAGCCGTCGATCTCCGGCAAGGAAATGTCCACCAATACGGCGTCAGCGCCATGAGCGCGGATGTCGTCTAAAGCACTTTTCCCGTCCGAAAAAATTCGAACATCGATCGGCTCGTCGGAAAATGAGAGCTGAACGACCTTTTGAATAGTGGTGCTGTCGTCCGCCAGAACAATGCTGGCAGCTTTGGAGGCAGAAAGCGAGTCAGTCATCAGTTAGAATGACTCCCTCCTGGCAATTCGGGTGGGCCCTCGGTATTCCGGGCCTGTCGCTGTTCGGCGCGTTGCCTGGCGATCTCGTAGATGTCGGGTCCACCGGTAAATGCTCTCCAGACGCTGCGGATGGGATCAAAAAGTGAGAAATCTTCGACCCGTAGATTGGCAGCGTTTCGAGCGGCCTCTTCTTCATCGACGGGCGGAACCGGCTTCTCTAGCATGATCAGCTTCTCTCTGGCCTCATCGTAATATTCGCTGAAGGGGTAGCCTTGCGCCAGCCTCGCGTAGTAGACGGAAGCCTCTTCAACACGACCCAGTCTTTCCAGCGATTGCCCTAACTCGTAGAGTGTCGCATCCAGTTCGCTGAAATCGTCATAATTCTCGAGCACTTCTTTATAACGACTCTCAGCAGCCAGGTAGGCATTACGGCCGAAATAAAAGCGACCGATTTCATGTATTCCTCTAGCCAGCGTCTCGTTGACATCCCGTAGAACCTCCCGAGCTGTTGGGGCGAGCTCACTATCGGGATAATTCTCCAGAAATCGATTCAATTCGACCTGGGCCTTTCGTGCATAGGTCGGATCACGGTCATGGGGTTTCATCAGCCGCACATTGATAGCTGCGATCTTTAATTGGGCATCGTCGGCCATCTCGTGGGTTGGATAGAAGATTAAGAAGTCCTTGTATTGAGATTCGGCTTGCAAAAGGTTTTCTGTACCACCTTCGTTGTAGTAGGAATCAGCGATCGCCAGGAAAGCAGTTGGAGTGTATTCACTATCCGGATAAGTATTGATTAAGGTCTGGAACGACAGTCGCGCTTTGATGTACTGGCTCTTCTCGAGGTACTCCATTCCGTTCTCGAACAGGGTCGTGTCTGGTGCTACAGCCCCTTCCTGCAGGCCGGCACTCTTCTGGCCACAGGCCGCCAGGACCGCGGCCAGAGCAAACAAAACCACGGCTCTTGTTAGTCGATTCATAACAGTCTATACCTCGGTCTTCGCTTCTATTGTGACATCACCAGCAAGCTCGGCCATCTGCCTGAAGGTCGAAATAGGATCACTCGATTTAAAAATCGCCGAGCCCGCCACCAGGATATCTCCTCCAGCAAGTGCCAGGTCGGCTACATTGCCCAGATCGACACCTCCATCGACCACGATGCTTACCGGAGCATTGTTTGAATCTGCAAACGCTCTCAATTTTCGCACTTTTTCGACCATAGTTGAAATGAATTGTTGGCCACCAAACCCGGGATTCACCGACATGATCAACACCTGGTCGCATTTCCAAAGCACTTCTTCCAGCAAAGCGATGGGCGTGTGGGGGTTCAACGCTACTCCAGCTTTGACTCCCCTTTGCCGGATACTACTCAGCATCTTATCCAGATGGACGGCCGCTTCAAAGTGAACAGACAGGGAATCGGCACCAGCATCGATGAATGGGTCGAGCATTTGGTGCGGGTTCGAGATCATAAGATGCACGTCCAGCTTAAGGTCGGTGATCTTTCGAATCGATTCCAGGATCGGAATACCGATTGCCAGATTAGGGACGAAGTGCCCATCCATGACATCGACGTGGAGTATCCCTGCGCCGGCGTCTTCCATCATCCGAATTGCATCGCCGAGATGAGCAAAATCAGCAGAAAGAAGTGAGGGGGCAACCTGTGCCATTAGCGAGCCACCTCCAGGTTAATCTCCTGACCACGCTGAAGCTGATAGCCGGGCTCCGGGAATTGCCGGAGGATGACACCGCGTACAGCGTTGGGAACGCTGCGGTACTCGATTTGGCCAACTTGTAACCCGTGCCGTTTAAGCAGGCTCAGGACACGGTTCAAATTTTGCCCGACCAAATCAGGCATAATGTAGGCAACCTGCTCCTTCTTGGACACCAGAACGTCTATCTTGTCGCCAATATTCTCACTCGAATGGGCTGCCGGATACTGGCTGATGATTCGTCCGTCGTCACCGTCAGGAAGTACGACTTCGCTTACGTAGCCCAATTCATACCCATTCTGCTCGGCCATCATCCGGGCGGCCCTAACGGTCGTGTCGCGAAGATCCGGGACTGGGTTAATGCGGGGCCCGAGGCTCAGGATCACCCTGACATCACCGTCCTCCTTCAAATCCACACCGGCTCCGGGAACCTGAGAAATGATGGCTCCATGCGGCACCTGGGAATCGTAACGTTCACCGCTGACGATCAGGGTAAGTCCGGCACTGGATATCACCCTTTCGGCGTCGGAACGCGACATCCCCACCAGGGAAGGCACCTCGACCAGAGTACCCCTCACTGCCAGGCGCATCCCGAAGATCATACTGAAGACAAAAACCGACATTAGGATGGCGCCAAGCAAAAGAAGCTTACCTATGGAGAAGAATCGGCCCGAGAAGATGGGAAGATATTTAGTTGAAACCTGTCGCATTGAGCCTTCCGTCACTCGCTCTCATCCTTTCACAAGATCGATTACAGAACTTGTGCGGGAGCGAAAACAGAGCCTCCCGTTACTCTAACACAGCCATATTATACCCGTCTAACCCGGGCAGCGTAGAATCCGTCTCCCGGTAGAAGCGACGAGAACCAGGCTTGATCCTCACAACATCTCTCTGCTGCAGGTTGAGTCTGAAGAAAGAGATCTATCACTTGTGAGTTCTCTTCAGGTTCAGTGGAACAGGTGGAGTATAAGAGCTCTCCGCCCGGCCTGAGGATTCGAAACCCATTGTGGAGAAACATTAGCTGCTTTGCCTGGAATTTGAGCAGGTCGTCCTCGCTGATTTTCCATCGAATATCCGGGTTAGAACGGATGGTCCCGATTCCCGAGCAGGGCACATCCAGCAAGACGAAGTCAAAGCAAGGGGCCAATCCCGGCACCCTGTCCAAGGACTGAACCATTAGGTTAATGTCTTGTATACCTAACAGCCCCATCCGCTCTTTCATTTCAAGTAGCCTACGGTAATTCACGTCGCTCGAAATAAACTGGGTTGAGGGGTCGCGACGAACAGCCAGAATGAAACTCTTGTTTCCGGGAGCCGCACATAAATCCGCGATTCGGTAACATCCACTGAAATCTGGCAATTCGACGACTCTCTGACTGTTGGCATCCATAAAGAAACAGTAACCATGCTGGTAAAGACGATGCTGTACGAAGTTCTCGCCTTCAACAATCACCGCACGGGGGAGTCCCTCAACTCGGCTTGTCCCAATGCCCTCTTGATGGAGTCGCTGACAGAATGGTTCAACCTCTGTTTTTAAAGGGTTCACCCACACAACCCGATCTGGAGGAGTATTGTTCCGCTCCATCAGGGCCCATGCCTCCGCCTTTCCATAGCGATTCAAATAACGTCTGACCAACCATTCCGGGTGACTGAACCGGACGGCAAGATGATCTGGTTGTTCTCCGGCAGGAAGCTCTGGCGTGTGACGCAGGTAATGTCTCAGAAGAGCGTTCGCAAAGCCGGAGGCTGACCCTTTCTTGAACTGACGACAGAGATGAACCGCTTCATTGACCGCAGCGTGATTCGGCACCCTCAGGAATCGAATTTGATAGAGGGTGATTCGAAGAATCCACAGAACCTCTTCGTCAATCCGATGCAGTGACCGACTTGAAACCTGCTCGAGGAAATAGTCCAACTGGAGCCGGTATCGCAAAGTCCCATACACCAGTTCTTTAACGAAACGTCGGTCCCGCTCATTCAGATGACCGTGAGCCGGTTCACCCAGGACGCGCTCCAGCGGCAGGTTCTTACGGAAAGATTCTAGAAGTGACCTGACTGCCACGTATCTAGCGGATGCTTCTACCGTCATTCCGCCTCAAGAGGACTACTATCTAAAGGGTTACTGGAGGAAACGTTCACCAACAACGAGCCGCATGCCGTTAATGAACTCGCGTGCCGACACACTGGATCGATTGGCAACCTGCAATTCCTGTATCGAAAGAAGCTGGGGCGAGCCTCCGCAGCAAACCAGCAGCTCAGGCTGCAATTCAATGATTGTGCCTGGTGGCTGGTCATGTTCTAGTTCCCTACCAGATACAGTCGTTCGCCAGATCTTCACAGATTCGCCTCGCAAAGTGGTGAAAGCGCCCGGCCGCGGATTAAACGCCCTAACCTGATTGTGAATCTCAGTGGCCGGCCGCATCCAGTTGATTCGGGCCTGCTCGGTCGACACGCGAGGGGCGTAGGTTGCCAGCTCATGATCCTGCGGTTGCGGTGTGATGCGGCCTTCCGCATAAGGATGAATGGTTCTCAAGAGGAGATCGGCACCGCGCTCGGCCAGCAGTTTCTCCAATTCCCCGGCCGTCATGTCGGGCGGAATTGCAACTTCCTCCTGACTCAGGATGTCACCTGTATCCATCCCTTCATCCAGTTTCATGATCGTGACTCCGGAGACGGTTTCGCCATTTAAGATCGCGTGAATGACCGGTGCCGCTCCACGGTATTTTGGAAGCAGTGAAGCGTGGACGTTCAACGTACCCAGTGGCGGCAGGTTGAAGAAAGCTAGGGGCAGGATCTGTCCGAAGGCCACAACGATCATGATCTCGGGTTCCCGTTGCAAGGCCCATTGCAGGACTTCAGGATTGTCCTTAATGCGCCCTGGCTGGTAAACGGGAATGCCCAACTCGAGAGCGAGTTTCTTAACCGGAGGGGCAGTCAATTGCCTTCCACGACCGGCGGGTCGATCAGGCTGGGTGATCACTCCGACCACTTCCACCTCATTGGCGCTGCACAGGCGGCAAAGAGAGGGAACGGCAAAATCAGGAGTTCCAAGAAAGATGACTCGCATCACCACTCCCCGTTGCGCATCATCTTGCGAATCTTTCGCTTGATCATGTCTCGCTTCAGGGGAGAAATGCGATCGATATACAGCACTCCATCCAGGTGATCGATCTCATGACAGAACGCCCGTGCTAACAGGTCTTCTCCCTCGATTTCAAACTCTTGGGCATCTAGATTCTGCGCACGGACTTTGACCCAGCGAGGACGCGTGACCGCCGCCGTGAACCCAGGGATACTGAGGCACCCCTCCTCTTCTTTCTGAGAACCTTCTTCGGCGACAATAGACGGATTGACGAGGACCAGCTGACCGTCTTTTTCCTGTCCTGAGGTCAAATCAATAACTGCCAGACGCTTATTGATCCCTATTTGCGGAGCCGCCAGTCCAATACCCGGCGCGGCGTACATTGTTTCGAACATATCCCGGACCAACTCTTTGAGATCATCGTCGAAACAAGTGATTTCTTCACTGGGCGTTTCCAGTTCCGGAGCTCCGTATTTTAAGATCGGTCGTATCATCCTGGTTCAAAGCCGGTTCCTGGGGAAGACAGACTAAGTCTCCGATGTAACTGGAAAGCTCGTCTTCCCGTCGGCAGCTCACAATGAGAGTCTTATCATCCTACCGAATGCCACCAGTGGGCCATTAGCCGGCGCGAAGCGCTGGGTCGTCATGCTTGTGCCGCACTGATGCTTTACGTTATCTCTGCTAGAATTGTGAACTCAAAGTTTACCAGAAATTGGTGTGAGCCGGTGCTTTATGAACTTCATCTATGACACCCTTGATGAGATTCAGAAGTTTACATTTCTTTCACTACAGGCACTGGGAAACGTCGCGCGGAAGCCTCGCTATCCGCAGGATACCATCCAGCAGATGGATACCATCGGCGTCAACTCACTGGTCATCATCCTTTTGACGGGATTCTTTACAGGAGGCGTACTTGCCCTGCAGTCCTCCAGCTCCCTGCAGGCTTTCGGTGCTGTCAATCTTACCGGACAATTGGTCGCCCTCTCCCTGATTCGTGAACTCGGTCCTGTGCTAACGGCCCTCATGCTGGCCGGACGGGTGGGTTCCGGCATCGCGTCAGAGCTCGGATCAATGGTTGTGACGGAACAAATCGATGCAATGAGGGCCCTCGGGACAGATCCCACCAAGAAACTGGTGACTCCTCGCCTGATCGCCTGTGTCACCATGACTCCCTTACTGACGGTAATGGCGGATCTGGCCGGGTTGGTTGGAGGCTGGCTGGTCTCCTTCTACACGTTGCGCTTAAATACCAGCCTTTACTGGAATACTGCCCTTCGTTCACTCGATTATGTGGATGCGGTGGAAGGCTTGATCAAACCTGTCGTTTTCGGATTCATTGTCGGAATGATCGGCTGCTTTTTTGGCCTCCGCACTCGGGGCGGTACACGCGGAGTCGGCCAGTCCACCACTCAAGCCGTAGTATTTGCATCGATCATCGTTATCGTGGCAGATTTCTTTCTCAGTAAGGTCATGCTGGAGCTGAGGACTTGAGCTCCATCCGTTTCGTCCGAGTGAACAAGTCTTACCGGGACACCATCGTTTTGCGCGATTTCTCCATGCTGGTCGAATCAGGCGAGATGAAAGTCATCCTGGGAGGCAGTGGATCCGGAAAGTCGACCATTCTGAAAATGATCCTCGGATTGATTCGGCCGGACTCCGGAGAAGTCTATATTGGGGATCAGGAGATTTCCAAACTGAGGGAAGAGGATCTGATGCCACTGCGCGCACGCATCGGAATGGTTTTTCAGGAAGGAGCTCTCTTCGATTCTATGACTGTCGGTGAAAACGTCAGTTTCAGGCTTCGGGAACAAAGGATGTTGGGCGAAGAAGAGATTCGAGAAACGGTCCTACGTACCCTGGGCTTCGTTGGCCTTGAGCAGGCCGTCGACAAAATGCCTTCTGAGCTTTCCGGGGGCATGAAACGAAGGGTAGCAATCGCCAGAGCACTGGTCGGTGATCCTCAGATCATGCTTTACGACGAACCCACGGCGGGACTGGATCCGATCACGAGTCGAACAATTTGCGAACTGATGATGTACTTGAGAGACATCAAACATGTGACTTCGATCTTTGTTACTCACGACCTCAACGCGGCTCACGCAATCGCTGCTGAGACCGCGATTCAGGAAGGGGAACAAATAGTCTTTCGGACTCAGGAGGACTCCAATTCCAGCAAGACCCGTTTTCTTATGCTGGAAAACGGTACAATCCTTTTTGAAGGAACTGAAAAGGAACTCCGTGCAAGTCAGAATCCTTTCATTCGCGAGTTTCTGGACTGAGGGTGGCACTCATGAACGGTAAACAACGTCGGTCACTTTCTGATTATAAGGTAGGTATTTTTGTTCTCGTTGCCTGCATCGTGCTGGCGCTAGCGATATTTTCCATCGGCTCCCAGGTTGGCCTTTTTGAAGATCAGTTCTGGGCGATGACCTATCTCAGCAATGTTTCCGGTCTCAAGCCGGGAGACGTCGTTTTGCTAGCCGGCATCGAGGTCGGCAATGTCGACGCCGTCCGTATTTCGGAGCCTGGACAACTCCCACAGACGCAACAAAACCAGAGAGTGCTTCAACAAATTGAAGACCTGACAGGAGTGCTCCAGATCGCGCAGACCGAGCTTGAATCGGCTCGCCAGCAGCAGGAAGAAATCAGCGAGCAGTACCGCCAGGCCGTAGAGTCTCAAGGAGAGGATTCGCCCCAGGCCACGACTCTCAGGGAACAACTGAATGAGCTAAGAGAGAGAGTTGCTCAGAGAGAGGAGACTGTAGACGAGCTGCAGGAGGATTTGGCGGACGCACGGGCCAGACTGCAGAACATTCGCGTCGTCATGAGAATCAATTCGAGATACCGGGATTGGATCCGAGAAGACAGCAATATATCGCTTGGTTCAATCGGCTTGCTTGGAGACAAATATATCGAGATTTCGCTAGGCCGGTCTGATGCGCCGGCCCCCCTGGTTCCAATGGAACGGGAAAGGTGGCTGGGCACGACAACAGAACAAGCGGTGATGATTACCGGTACACAGGTGGCTAGTTTCGAGGAGCTCATTAC
>DATGOF010000488.1:0-5027 GCA_035306285.1 Acidobacteriota bacterium
GCTACTATGACCCGCTGGAAGGTCGGTTTCTGCTGGCGGACTGGGTAGCAGCCGAAGAACAGGAAGAGGTGATCGCCCACGAGTTGACACATGCTCTTCAAGATCAACATTTTGACCTGGAAGCCATTCTGAATGCCGATGTAAACAGCGATCAGGCTCTTGCTCATTCTTCGGTTATCGAAGGAGACGGTATCCTGACGATGCTTGCCTATCTGCTAACTCCCCACGGCCGGACCATTGCTGATCTCCCAGATCTGGCGGAGCTGGCGGAGAGTACCGCGAGTTTTTCCGGTCCCGAGTTCGAGAAGCTAGCCGAGGCTCCCCTTTTTCTCAGAGAAGTGCTCCTCTTTCCTTATTCGTATGGAGGTCGCTTTGTCCAGACTGTGGTCCGCCGCTCTGACTGGAGAGGTCTAAACGACGTTTATTCTGACCTTCCGCGCTCCAGCGAGCAGATTTTGCATCCTGAGAAATATTTAGCGGATAGGGACGACCCGGTGGTGGTACAAATCCTGGATTTCTCAGACTATCTCGGAAGGGGCTGGTCAAGTATCTCCGACGACACGCTGGGCGAGGTCGGAATCTCGATTCTCCTCAGGGAAAAAGGTGCCGATATCGAGCTTGCTCGAGATGCGGCAGAAGGCTGGGGAGGTGACAGTTACTATCTCCTGAGAGGTCCGGACGGAGCGGAAGCTTTGATACTGAAAACAGTGTGGGATTCAACCTATGAGGCAGAAGAGTTCTTTCGCACTTACAGCGAATTGACCAGCGGTAAGATCATCCTTGACGAAGAGCATCGAAAACTCTGGGAAAACTCAGCAGGATTGATCGGAATCCACCGCCATGAGGAGGCCGTTGAAATCTTGCTGGCTCCACTTGGCACTGAAATGCCGGGATTTCAATTGGAGAAGTAAGAACCTGCTTTCGATTCGTTCAAGTAGACGGCGTTTCCTGCCATACTAGCAAATTGCCGGTTTGACAGGGAAGCTTGTCCAAGCGTATGATGCAAGCAGTAAAGGTGGTGCGATAACAAATGTTTGGTCTCGGCGTTACAGAACTGGTCATTATACTTCTGATCATTGTGGTGCTTTTTGGAGCCTCCCGGCTTCCTCAGATCGGAAGAGGTCTGGGTGAAGGCATCAGCAATTTTAGGCGGTCCATTAAGGCGGGTCAGGAAGACAAGGCCGAAGACAAGCAGAATTCCTAAGAGACGCGACTGTAGATACTGATGCGTCCCTGACGGGATTTTAACCTACCAGCGGATCCGTTCAAGGATCCTGATTTCCCTTTGCCAGTCAGCGTTGATTCCCACTATCTCCCATTGCCTGAACCGGTGGAGAAATCGTTTCATCAAGGGGAGGATGGGGTGCAGTTCAAACAAAGGCGAAACGAGATAAAGCAGAGGTTTCTGCTTCGTTAGCGGTATCTCCGAGAAATAACCGGATTTCTGGAAATCCCCATTTGATTGATGGTAGGCGACCCTCTCCCAGTAATCTAAGCCCTGAAAAATTAGTCCGAAACTTCGATTGACTTTAATCTCAAGAACCGACAAACGGCCTTCTTCGGTCGCGGTGATCAAGTCGATCACTTTTCGTTCCCCCTCTACCCAGGTTGGAACCTGACAGTAAAGAACAGGAACAAAATCAGGTCGAATGATTCGATGATCGCGAATCAACATGCTCTCCAGCCATCGTTCCGGGGCATAGTTGTAATACGGATGGTGGGGATCCGGTGGTGGAAACGTCCGATAATGGAGCAAACGGTTTAGATGTCGTAGAAATGATGGATTGCAGTGATGTTCCAAAACTCTGGGTGAATCCCGGTTGAAAAGAATCTGCCCATTGTCATTTCCCCAGGCCAGAGGGAAACCGCGATAGGCAACCTCCCACCGGTTGCACCTGTAGGAGAGTTGCAGGTCGTCCCTCAACTTCAGAACGTTTCGGAGCGCAGCAGGAGCTTCTCCAGGATACGGGTATACCACGTAAGGCTCTCTTACCGTCGTATCTTGATGGGGACCTGGATAGATTTGTCGCCATGTTGGCTTTAAAGTCGCTTCATACTGAAAGCAGACGATCGGTACCTTCAGGTGGGGCAACGCATGAAGAAACCGAAGTCCCCAGTGCCCGGGAACCATTAACACCAGCATGGTCGCCCCTACCTTCCCCTGGATCAGGGTGTGCCACCATGCCACGGCAGAACAGAGAAGCTCTGAAGCTCTTGATGAGTGAAGGTGGTCATATGCGGCCAGTACGGCAACCATCCCTGGGCTTCTTTCGAGCAGGACTCTCAGGAATGACGGTGAGTGTCCGCGGTGCGGCTGATACAGCGGGCCGATGCGAAGAATTCTGGCCGGTGCCATCGCCTTCTGGATCAGGGTCAAAAGGAAGGGACGCTCTCGCTCTCGTAAAGCAGGAGTCCGGTGAGCGGGATAAAGGCGGAATCTTCGGCCCCGAGTGACCGTCAACTCGATCCCACTCGCCAGCACTCGGATGCCTCGCACCTGCTTCCAGGTTCCGCCATGATAGACGCGAAGCGGATTCCAGCGAAATCTAGACTGAAGTTCTGCAAACTCTCGCAGATAGCTCTTGAGAAAATCGACATCCTCTCTGCGCATCTGATATATTCCTTCACCGACTATTACGGAGGAGCAGAGGGCGAACATGAAGCCGGCTTCCCTCCCGGTTGGGCCGCAGTACTCTATCTCCTCCGGCGGAGTCCAGTGATCCAGACGGATCAGTTTCAAGGTATGCTCTTCAATGCATTCGTTTGTCCAAACTCGGGAACAAGGGGTCACGGCGACTATCACCTTGAACCGTCCGGAACGTTTGAACTCCTACACACTCGAGCACCTGGCTGAACTCAGTCATACTTATGAACGGTTGGCCGAAAGGGATGATATTCGGGTGCTAATAATCACCGGTAGTGGACTCTCGTTCTGTACGGGAATCGACATCGGATACGTTCGGGAACTACAGGTCCGGGAAGAAGTTCAGATCTATCGGCGCCTTTTGAACTTGTCTCGGCAGTTCCTGCTGACTTTGAAGAGAATTCCTCAGTTTCTAATCGCTGCCGTCAACGGATCGGCCACCGGAGGAGGTCTAAATCTAGCCCTTTTCTGTGACTGGCGAATTGCCTCGACTACAGCTTCATTCGGCTATCCATTTGGCCGACTGAGTTGGCTGCCGGATCCGGGAGCCACATGGATCCTGCCACAGCTTGTCGGTAGGAGCTTTGCTGTCGAGATGGCGCTCTCTGACCAATTGATCTCTGCGCGGGAGGCCTTACAGAGAGGGCTGATCCAGCAACTGGCCGAGCCCGAGGAACTAAACAAGAGAACAGATGAAATGGCCCGTCGGGTCGCTAGCTACCCTCCCCTTCTGACTCGCTATTTGAAGCGATGGTTGGTTGACAGCTCGGAGGAGTTATTAAGGGAATCCCTTGAACAGGAAATCGAGCATCATATTCGTAACTTCCTCAGCTATGATCTTCGGGAAGGTTTGAATGCCTTTCTGGAGAACCGAAATCCAAAATATCAGGGGCTTTAATCCAGAAACCGTAACTATGAAAGGAAAGACTCTTCAAGCTGTAGCAGCGATTCTCCTGCTCACGGGACTGATGTGGGCATGCACTTCAGTTACTGAATCGGGTGGAAACAAAGCCACTCTGGAGGAAAACAATACCCCTGTGCGAGCGTCCGTAGCTGAACGGATGGTGGAGATTGCAGAAGGTCCATTTTTGTTCGGAGCTACCGAGGAGCAGTTTAAAGTGTACATGAGCGCTTCCCCCGTGCATTATCCCGGCCTCGCAGAGCGCATGCGGCAGTGGTTTATTATTCCTCCTCAACAGGTCACTCTGCCGAGCTTCGAAATTGATGTGTTTGAAGTAACCAACGCCGACTATCTTCAGTTTGTTCAGGCCACTGGTTATCGGCCTGCGGACACGACCGATTACCTGACACACTGGAGTTCGCCTTCTGCCTTTGAGGAGTGGGCTGCTTCTTTTCCAGTAGTCTGGATCGCGTGGGAGGACGCCCAGGCCTTTTGCGAATGGAGAAACGCCCGTCTTCCCACTGAGCAGGAGTGGGAGAAGGCCGCCAGGGGGACTTCCGGGCTCGAGTTTCCATGGGGGAATACTGCACCAGACACGGAGACTAGTAATTTCGATGGGGAACGCACAGAGCCAGTGGGAAACCGACCCGGCGACCGGTCTCCATTTGACGTGTATGACCTGGGAGGCAATGTAGCCGAGTTTACGTCCACACCTGTCTCCGGCACAGGCGGCGTCGTCATCCGCGGTGGCTCTTTCCAAACCGGAGTGAGAGAACTGCTGACCTACCGTAGAGATCTCAGTGTCAGCCGTTATGGCCGACGCGCCGACCTGGGATTTCGATGTGCAAGAAGCCTTTCTGAATCCAATTGACAGGCGCATTCTCCTTAAAAAAACCGCTTATGCCCTGGACTCGACAAGCACCCAGTCAAGGTATTCACTGTTACCTCCATCAACCTCCAGAAAGATGATCTCGGGGACTTCATACGGATGTAATGATCGTATGCGCTGACTGAGAGCCTCGAGGCGGTTCGCGGAGGTCTTGATCAACATCAGAGTTTCCTTTTCTTTCTCCAGCGCATCCTTCCACTTGTAAACCGAAACCAGCTCTGGCAGAATGTTCACGCACGCCGCAAGCCTTTCTTTAACTAGCGTTTCGGCGATTTGTTCGGCTTTGTCGCGAGAGTCAATGGTGGAGAGCACAATTCTAACGTCAGACATATCAAGCTCCATTTGAAATGAGATTCAGTCAAAAGGCCAAGAACGAAATCTGTTGGATCGCTCTTTTCCTGTGCGGCCTTCCTTTCATCTACATGTTAGTTTATGGAGATGGCGGATACCTCCAGCTGCGGCGGTACCGCGAGGACTTACAGGAGCTGCAGCTGCAAAATTTCAGGTTGCGTGAGCAGCAGCGAGAATTCATGAACCGCATTGAGCGGCTCAAATCCGATCCATATGAGATCGAGCGTTTGGCACGTGAGCGC
>DATGOF010000489.1:0-3200 GCA_035306285.1 Acidobacteriota bacterium
ACTCTTCCCCTGATCATCGGTTTCGGGGATCACCCAGTGGACCCGTTCGGCGCAAGTATTCGTTAGAAAGAAGAGCAGGGCCATTTCCTCACTGAGGCGAGCCTTCATGGGAAGGCGATGACCGACATTGGAAGCTGCCCGGCCTAGATGAGATCTCGCCTGATCCGAGAGCAAGGGATCTTCTTCCAGCTGATAAGGGATCTGGTCGGAGGAGAGCCCCATAAGGATCACAGCTTTTGCACTGAGGCCCCGGGCCCGCATCATCGGAGCCAGCAGCACCCCATTCTGGGTCACAGGGTCAGAAGATCGACTCCTGGGAGTAGAACGGATGAAGAGATCCCGAAGCATTCTTTCCGGCAGCTTTAGCTCCGGGCGCAGTTTCTCGATAATCTCCAATCCCTTTATTAGAGGGTCGAGCATCCCCTGATGCGGCATCCAGTCGGTTGCAATCTTCCGTAGGAACTTGCGAGCGGAAGATGTTGAAAAAGCTCGTTCTTCCGGCGGTATCCACCGCTCGCAGATGTCTTGAATAAGATCTGCTTCAGCCGGCGTAAAATGGTGCTCTTCAAGTGCTCCGTCTTTTTCTGTGATGAGTTGGCGCAGGGCATGCCAGGAGTAACTGGTCAACAGAGGCAACTTTCTGAGCTTCCTCTCGAAAGTGGAAAGATGGACATTCCGCCTGCTGCAAATATCCGGATAATCCCGCAGATAGGAGAGAACCCATTCTACGGGGGCACGTTCTTCCCAGATCCTGTGAAGGTAGGTGTAAGGCCGATTCTCCGGAGTTAAGCCGGGGTCCAGATCCAGCACCCGCAACGGAATGGCAAAGGAGGCAAAGATCTCGCGCGCTACACCCGCGAAAGATTCAATCCGAGGTGCCGTGATGAGAATCTCGTAAGGCTCAATTCCTCCTCGATCGAGCCATTCTCGTACTTGTATTGCGGCTGAGAGCACTTCTGCTCGTACTCCTGACGCACGCTGGTAGGAGATAAAAGGAGGCTGGATGCCTGGATCTCCTTCGGGGAAACTGCCCAGGAAAAATTGGAGTGATTCAGCGTCATCAATGAGATGGCTTTCTGAAATCAGCGACGTTCCGAACCGTGCTCGCAGATCGTGCAGGACCCCTTCAGTGAAAGAGAATGCGGAATGATGACGACCCCCCTGTCGAAGGTGAGGAAAGAAGAGAATTAGGGGAATGCGCCTGCAAAGCGCCGCCAGGATCTCTGCATTGGTATCCGTAAATTCGTAGAAGCCGTACACGGCCAGAAGAACCTGCTGTCCCGCCTCCACTCCGAGCACGTGGCTGAGCGCGGCCTCGGAAACTTCCTTGATGAATAGAGGCAGCTTTTGCCGAAGCTGTGGGTCCCATTCCAAATCTGCAGCCTGAAGAGTTTCAAGCCAGTGCAGGTAGATCTGCAAGGTTTCTCGTTCGACTGACGAGAGACGAGCGGCCTGGATGAGTTCCTGAATGACTCCGGATTGTTCCGGTCCAAAGCCGCCTTCGGCCAGGTCCAGAAAGGTCGATTTCAGGCGAGCATAGCCCCCGGTTGCCCCCTGAAGTCGCGAAAGGTGCGAATCAGGGGGAAGTCGCATCACCATCTCGTAGAGCAGAAACTCAAAGGCTGGTTCCCAGCGAGGCCGCGCGGCAGCTGGAATCAGCTCCAGTAGGCGGGAGACGAAAAGCGGCATCGGAACGACATGGATGCCGGCAAGCGGCGTATCAACGGCCCCGCTGGCCAACTCCAAACGAAGCTGGTTGGCTACCGTCGAAGTCGGGACCAATACCCATTTCGGGTCCAAAGGGTGGGCCTCACACGCCTTCTTGAGGGTAGCCAGAAGTCGGTTCTTCAGGACCCTGAATGAGGGCCCCAGGATCAATTCACAGGCCATAGATTCAGTTGCCGGCCTCTTGTAGTCTGTCTCTCTCCCTCTAGGCTACACAGGGGGAATCAAATTGTGGCTCTGTGCCTTCATAGAGGCTGGTCATCGTTCCGTCTCACCGCCGTCATATTCACCGAGCGGTCGGACCCACACATTTCGAAACCGAACCGGATCGCGATGATTCTGAAGCATCAAAGGGCCGCGCGGCGGATGTGGTTCATACTTGGCCACTTGTTTATGTGCGACCTGGCCGATGAAAGCCTGACGATGGTGTGTCACGACCCCATTATGTAGAACGGTGGCATAAGCAGGTTCGACAAGGCGATCGCCATCGAACCGGGGTGCCTCGAAAATTATATCGTAGGTTTGCCATTCCCCCGGTTTTCGCGAAGCGTTGACAAGTGGCGGATACTGCCCGTAAAGAGCAGACGCCTGCCCGTCGGCATAAGTTAGATTTTCGTAGGAATCGAGGACTTGGATTTCATACCTGCCCATGATCATGATTCCACTGTTTCCCCGTCCCTGTCCTTCTCCAGGGGCCTGTACTGGCGTCGCCCATTCGACGTGAATCTGGCAATCCCCAAATTGCTCCTTGCTGAAGATGCTTCCCGTCCCGGGTACGACTTCCATGTAGCCGTTTTCGACTTTCCATGCGGGTTCGACTATTTTCCCGGCCTGATCTCCCACACCCTGACCATTCCACTGTGAGAGGTCAGAGCCGTCAAACAGGACAACAGCATCAGATGGCGGTTGCCCGGGTTGTTCCTGAGTACTCGCTGTACCGGGAGTAACCACCGGCGGATAGGGACGCGTGGCGTCGTGGACTCTCCATTCTTGTCCCGGCAGGTAAGGAGTGTCTGTGAAGCCGGGCCGTTCTCCTGTTTGAGTCTCCTGACTGAGAGATGAAGCCTCTTCCCCCCACAGGGTAAGTATTGCAGGGATTATCAGCAAGATTGCCAGGATGGTTACGCTCTTGGTGTTGAATACAGCCATCATGAGAGTATCCTCCTCGAAGTTCTCGACCGTCTGATTGTAACGAAACGGAATCTGGATTGACAGTTCCTCGTAGGACTGAAGAGAGAGTCTTGGCTGGGAGGACGCGATACAAGGGTTCTCATAGGCCTTCAGGGAGTGACCCATTCATGACGGGCTGGACGACAAGCAGCACGGTCCCGAGGCCGTCGACGGCGCCGTTCAGCCATTCCAAACTTGAAAATGCGCTATGATCCAAGAAGGTTATTTTGGGACAAGAACTGTGGATGCCACTCTCGATTTCCTGCTCCGACATGGATATCTCATCTTTTTCCTGTGGATATTCG
>DATGOF010000490.1:0-5207 GCA_035306285.1 Acidobacteriota bacterium
GTCTTGACCGTCCACCTGTTTCTTGAACTCCTCCAGTGTCATGGCGACTCCTTAGTCTCTAATAAGATATCCCTTGAGAGATCTGTGATACCGAGTCTTTCAGCATTCCTCGAAATAAAGGCTAAAACAGCCCGAAAGAGAGGGCAAGTCTTGCCTCCTGAGATAGAATAAGAGAAAGTCAACGACATCGCGCAACCACTCACCTGCTCTTGAACGAAGGTTGCCTCTTCCCGAATGGACGGTCGGCCGTGCTGAGATCGACAGGAGTTTTTGGGAAAAAGTTTCTGTGGACGCTGCTGGTTGTGTTCGTCTCAATTGCGCTGACTGGCTCACCTGCCATTGATTCTTGGGACACTTCCTGCTTCGAATGCTTCCATTTCGCTCGCGTACGCTTCAACGAAGGAGGACGGTTCTATCGGTCTGGATGGGCCCACGACTATCCCCGCGCGGAACAAAACTTCTTGAAAATACTGGCGGAGGTTACCGGAATTGGAACAAAACCGGACTCCTACCTGGTGGTCGATCTGGATGACCCTCGTATCATGGAGTATCCCATCCTTTACTTCAGCGAGCCGGGCGGCTGGTATGTCACCGAAGAGGAGGCAGCTAACCTTCGCCAGTATTTTCTCCGTGGCGGTTTTGCGATCTTTGATGATTTTGATGGACCACGACAGTGGGCTGTCTTCACCAGCTCAATCAATCGCGTCCTCCCTGAGCGTCAGCTCCAAAGATTAACCGTCGACCATCCAATCTTTCACAGTTTCTACGATATTGAGACGCTGGATATGGTGGCTCCCTTCAACTACGGTTACCCCACCGAATTTTGGGGCATACATGACGAAAATAATCGGCTTCAGGTAATCGTCAACTTCAACAACGACATTGGAGATTACTGGGAGTGGTCTGATTCGTCGTTAGTTCCTGTTCCCCTCTCCAATGAGGCATACAAATTGGGTGTCAATTACGTTATCTATGCCCTGACTCATTAAAGGATGTGGATGAGCGATAAAGTTCAAAATCTTGTTGAACTCTTATGAACTTATTTCACTCTTTCTGCGTATATCTCTGGCATGACGTGACTCACTCCAAGAGCTGACCGAGTCAAAACGCGAAACAGACACGCATTCTCAACTTGGTAGCCGCAATAGAGTCGGTTGGAAGTGCGGATTAGCCTTCCGGTCCTCATCAGAAGTGCAGCAACGACCGGAATGAAACAGGGGGCATGGTGTATGACCACCAGAGTCAAGGTGTACAGCTTTCTCTTTATGCTTGCGTTACTAGTCGGCGGCGGCTATCTGGTACGAGAGTACTACACGACTCGGGCCGATGCCTCTCCATCGATTGGTCAGAACCCCGAGGCAGAAGAGGCTCAGGGAGCGCCTGTTGAGCTAGCCGAAGCGGTTCAGGGCCACATAGCAGACTATATCGAGGCCACTGCCAATCTCCGTGCGTTGCGAGAGGTCGACATTTCAGCACGTCAGGCCGGCGTGATCACCGCTGTTCTGGCTGAGGAAGGAGATAAGGTCGCTCGGGGACAAGCGCTTTGCGTTCTCGATGATCGCGAACTCCAGATTCGCCTGGAGTTAACTAGAGAAAGACTCTACCAGGCCAAGATTCAGCTTGAACAAGCGCAGATTCAGTTAGAGAAGGCGATCACTCAGAAAGCCAACACGAAGCAGGAGCTGGCCCGTCTCGAGAAGGCCTTTAATGACAAGCTGATCAGCGATCGCGAACTGGCACAGGCTCGCTACCAGCTCGATGAAATCGAGCACGACGAGCGGGTCTCTGCGTCGGAAACACGTGAGCTCCGCCATCGGGTCGACGAACTGGAAGCTGAAATTCGGCAAGTGGAGCTCGAGATCGCACGGTCAACCGTGGTGGCACCCTTCGCCGGCCACATCACGCTACGCAGGGTCGAAATCGGTCAGACGGTCAGGGAACAGGATCCACTCTTTAAGCTTGGCGCATTCTCGCCGCTGTATGCTGACGTCTATCTTTCGGAGCGCGAAGCACATCAGGTCAAAAACGATCATCCGGCCATTGTTCAGCTCGGAGTGGACGAGACGATTGAGGCAGAGGGTCGGGTTCTACGTAGCAGTCCAGTTGTTGATCAGGCCACCGGGACCGTCAAAATCACCGTCGAGTTGACACCCAATGATTCCCTACTCAAGCCAGGCGCCTTTGTGCGCGTCAGAATTCAAACCGATTCGCATCCTGACGCCGTGCTCGTTCCCAAACGAGCGCTCATTGAGGATGACGGCGGATTCTTTGTATTTGTCTGCGAAGGAGACAGTGTTCGCCGCGCGAATGTCGAAAAGGGTTTTGAATCGGCAGCCCAGGTCGAGATAACCAGGGGGCTCCAGGCCGGCGAAAAAGTGGTCATCGCCGGACAGGGCGCACTCACGGAGGGAGCAAAAGTCCGCGTCATCAAGGGCTAGCCCATCGTTCGCCAGCCGGGCAATCGCAAGATACTCTCCGGCTACGCGACCCACACACAGGTGACATGCGGTCGATCCGCACACACCGCTGCCCGCAGCCGACTGGAGGAGCATCAAATGATACGAACCGCAATGAGCCGTCCCGTCACAGTTTGCATGTTCGTTGTGGCGATCGCCCTTTTTGGCCTTATCTCCCTGAGCCGCCTGTCACTGAACTTGCTCCCGGAGGTTTCCTACCCCACCCTTACGATCCAGACCGATTTTCCCGATGCAGCTCCTGAAGAAGTCGAAAGCCTGGTGACCCGACCCATCGAAGAAGCCGTCGGAGTTGTCGGGGGGCTCACTCGCCTTAGCTCCATTTCTCGCTCCGGCCAATCAGAGGTCATCCTCGAATACGGCTGGAAGACCAATATGGATCTGGCTACCCTCGATGCCCGCGAAAAGCTTGACCTGATTACGCTTCCTCGTGATGTTGAACGCCCGGTCATACTGCGTTTCGATCCTTCGCAAGATCCAATCATGCGCCTCCAGCTTTATGGAGACATGCCACTGAGTCGTCTCCGTTACGTCGCCGAGAAGGAACTCAAGAGAAGTCTGGAGTCCACCAGGGGAGTAGCAGCCATCAAGGTGCAAGGAGGTATCGAGGAGCAGATCCATATTGAGATCGACGAGAAGCGCCTGGCCGAAATGGGGATTCCGATCACTCGCATTACTCAGATCCTGGCTGAGGAGAACCTCAATCAGGCTTCGGGAAGTCTCTACGATTTAGATTCCAGCTATCTGGTTCGGATCCTCAACCAATTCCGGTCGGTCGAAGAGATCAAGGGTATCGTCATTCGAAACCAGGAGGGTCGGAGAATCCTTCTCGGTGATGTAGCCACGATCTGGAGAGGCGAGAAGGAACGCGACGTCATCACTCGCTACGGCGGGAAAGAAAGCGTAGAACTCGCAATTTTCAAAGAGGGAGACGCCAATACTGTAACTGTAGTCCGTGCGGTACTGGCACGACTCGATTCTCTTAAGAACGCCAAGCAGTTCCCGGAGGGAGTGGACTATGCTGTCGTCTTCAACCAGTCAGAGTTCATTGAGAATGCAGTCAACGACGTCCTCTGGGCCGCTGTATTAGGCGGGATTTTGGCTATCGCGGTCCTCTTTCTTTTCCTGCGTCACCTCCGCAGCACGGTGTCAATTGGGTTGTCGATCCCGATTTCGATTATGGCGACCTTCGCGCTTATGTATCAGACCGGTCTAAGCTTGAATATTATGTCTTTGGGGGGAATAGCCCTCGGAGTCGGGATGCTGGTCGACAGCTCCATTGTTGTTCTGGAGGCGGTCCACCGGCACCGGCAGGAGAACGTCCCTCTTTTTGACGCGGTCCATCGGGGAGCGACGGAAGTGGGTCCGGCCGTACTTGCATCTACTTTGACCACTATCGCGGTCTTCCTTCCGATGATCTTCGTTGAGGGCATTGCCGGTCAGCTTTTTAAGGATCAGGCGCTGACCATCACTTATTCGCTGGCGGCTTCGCTGGTAATTGCTTTGACTTTTTTGCCGATGTTGCTGGCACTAAAGGTCAAGGATCCACAGAAAACTGGCGCCTCGAGTTCTGCCGATCCAAGTGTGCAGCACACCGGCGCCGGTCCGAAAAATCGCTTTCGCCGGGCCTTAACATGGATGACGCTGAGAATTCGCAGCTTTTTCCGATTTCTATTCGGCGACGTTATCGGAGTTATCGTCAGTGATCTTGTAGGTGCTATTCGTCTTCTGGGGCGCGGCATCCAAAAAACTCTCGATCCGTTCCTCAATCGATGGGAGCGTTTTTATCTCAAACTGAGCGGTGTCTATCCGTCGATATTGCGACTGGCTCTTGACCACAAGGGCATGGTATTCGCGCTCGTATTCTTGCTCGTTGTCTCTGCCGCTTTGATATCCCGTCAACTGGGCACCGAACTCATTCCACCGATGGCTCAGGGTGAGTTTAGCTTTGAGCTTCGTCTTCCCCATGGGACCCCTCTTCAGCGAACACAGAGCCTGGTGGCTCAGTTAGAAAACCGTGTATCCACCTATCCAGAAGTTGAGGCAGTGTTCTCTAACAGCGGCCAGACCGGGACCGGGTTGTTTATCCGCCAATCCAATCAGCAGAACATGGCACGGCTTTTCGTGGTCATGAAGGATCGCCACGACAAGGACCTCGAGAATCAGGTGATTGAAAGAATCCGCAGCGCGATGGAAGACCATCCGGAGTTGACCTATACCTTCTCACGCCCCGCTCTCTTCAGCTTCAAGACGCCCGTCGAGGTCGAAATCTATGGCTACGATCTGGACACCTTGCGCCAGACTGCCGATCAGGTAGCTGAACGGCTGAGCCGGCTGCCGGGCCTCAGCGATATCAGTACCACAACCGAGGAAGGCTATCCCGAGCTTCTGATCCAGTTTGACCGCGAGCGTCTCGCCCGCTATGGACTGGAAGAAGGCCGAGTGGCTCAAATTCTACGAAACAAGATTCGCGGAGACGTTGCCTCGCGCTTCCGGGAAGAAGACCGCCAGATCGAAATTCTGGTACGAGCTCATGAGGCTGATCGCAATACGGTTGAGAGCATCCGAAATCTAGTCATCAATTCCGAGTCAATTGTGGGCACGACCCCGACGATTTCTGAAGCACAGCAAACCAATTCGTCCAACTCAGTCTCAGTGGGGAATAGTTCCACCATGCCTTCGCGTCTCGAGGATTTGTCGTCGCAGGCTGCGAACCGGAACACCACTCCCGGT
>DATGOF010000491.1:0-6449 GCA_035306285.1 Acidobacteriota bacterium
TGTCAGGACCGTCTTCCCTTTCGATCCAGCAAGCCCGGACGATCGGTCGAGTTCGCCCTACGCGCCTTCATCGAAATCCGGCTTTCTTGTGGAGTGGCGGTTTGAAGAAGTTTAAGAACTCGTGAGGAGGCTTCCGAAACTGCAGCATCGATTACAGGTTCTTCCTCTGCCGAGAAGGGTGATAACACAAAGGTAGGAGCCATCGCCTTATTTTGAGGGCGTCCTATGCCAATCTTTACCCTGCGAAAATCAACTGATTGATAAGTCGTCAAAATGGAAAGCACCCCATTATGACCGCCGGCGCTCCCTCTCATTCGCTCCTTAACTTTTCCAACAGGCAAATCCATCTCGTCGTGGACCAGGATGCACTGCGAAGGTTGAACATTCCATCGGTCACCGAATTGTCTTAAGACCGGACCTGATTGGTTCATGCTGGTGATGAGCTTAACCAAACAAACAGGCTGATCACCTATTTGAGCGTACCCCACCATCGCCGGCCCCTCGCGTCGCCATGCGGCTTCCAAACGGGAAGCAACCTCATCCAGCACTCGTTGTCCGATATTGTGTCGGGTCCCCTGATAGGCTTCCTCTGAATTGCCTAAGCCTACTACAAATTGCAGGGGGCTTTGATCTTCCGAATAGGAGAATTGCGAAGAAGCAGGATTGTGTGACTCTCCAGTGAAGGCTTCAGCCGCTATCGCTTTCACCACCGCTTGCTTAGTTTTTCGATCTTGCAGATCAAGTCCTTCACTGGTCCTGGAATAGGATCCAGATTCTTCTTGTACGGTTCTCAATTCTCGGGTTACGACCTGTAATTTGTCTGCCAAAGAGCCCTTTATTAGAACCAGATCATTCGGTTGCAAGAAAGTCTTCAAGAAACGGATCAGGTCTTTCCTTCTAGGGAATGCCTGAAGGGAATCATCCTGAGCACTTTTCTTAGCCGCCAGGCAACGCGGCGACCAGCGGCCTACAAAGAACACATAATCGCAAACTGCCCTGGCTTTACCAGCGATCTCGAGATACTTGGACGAGCTGGAGCCTGCGTAGTCTGAGATCGTTCCGATAATCATGATTTTGCGCTCTGCCCGGGCTTCCTTCATAAACTGCAGTACCGGGGGAAAGCCCATGATTGGTGCTTTGCAGTCATCGCGAATCATAGTGGCACCACTGGGCAGCTTTTCAGGACTCATTCGGCCAGGAAATGGAGGGACGGTTTTGATGGCTTTCACTGCAGCGTCCAGAGGGATTCCAAGGCTGTAGCCTACGGCTAGGGCGGCAAGCACACTATGGACCCAGTGAATGCCGCATAAATTGGTCTCGACGAGGTGGGACTCTCCATCGCAATGTAGTGTAAATGACAGTCGTTCCGGCCATACGGATTTGACGTCCGTCGCACGCAGTACTGCATCTGGCATTAGACCATAGGTAATAACACGGCCCGCGCACTTTCCGGCCATTTTCATCACTAATGGGTCATCAGCGTTAAGAATGGCAGTCCCAGTCGAGGGAAGGCATGCTACCAACTTGCTCTTTTCGGTAGCGATAGCTTCCCTGGAGCCAAAGAGGCTGAGGTGGTCTGTCAGAATGTTAGTCACAACTCCGACTTGTGGCCTTACAAGTTGCAGTTGGCGTTCCAGCACAGATCTTCCGTGCACCTTTCCGACGCTGACCTCTTGTATGTAGTAAGAGTCTGATGATCTAAGTCTCGGAATGTTAAGGATGATTTCCCGTGCGAGATTTCGATTTCCACGACTCTTCTTTCCTTTCAGTTTGGTAGAAAGGATCGCATCAACAATCTCCTTGGCAGTAGTTTTTCCCCCACTCCCGGTTATCGCGATGAATACCACACGCCTCAGAACCAGGACTCTATAGACTCTGAGAAGGATTACCAGAAAGTTAAGGACTATCTCCCTCGGGATGCCGGCAAGAGGAAGCCAAAGCCGTCGAACTGCGGAAATATAAACGAGGATATTGTTTAGAAATGCCTTGGCTTTATTTCTGAAGGGAAAGTTAAGATCCAGAAGAAAGCGACCTCCATGCATTCCTGCCCCCGAAGATGGACTATCGGCAGAGTCAGAACAATAAGTCCCGCCCTAGAATCTGTATTTACTGAAACCCCTCGAACGCTAAAAAGGAATTCCCCAATTACCCCATGAAGGATGTAGAAGTCGAACAGGTACAATCGCTCGAACCGCACAATCGAATGAGAAGCTTTTACCCGATACTAGGTTCAGAAATCCATACAGTCAAGCGGTTTGTCCGGCCCGCAACTGAATTGCTGCTTAGCCGGCCTCTCGTTCCCCAAATCGACGACAAGGCCTCCACAGAAGCGCGCGGCACCCGCTGATACATGAGGAGTATTAATTGAATCAGGCCGTCTTACTGGGCTACTTCCAGCAAGATTTTCACCCTTCGCAGGAAGTCTGGAAGTGAGAACGGTTTCTTGATCACCGGGACATCCTCCTCCACTTCCGCCAATTCGGCTCCGGAGATTAGTAGCGCCGGCGCAGCTGGATTGAGCTTTTGAAACTCTTCGACCAGTGCACTTCCTGAGAGACCCGGGAGACTCTGGTCGACAATCAAGAGATCGACTTCAGAGGCCTTCTTGTCCAGGAACTTGAATGCTTCTTGCCCGTCCTTAAAGGTTTGAATCGAACAATCAAGCGGTTCCAGACATCGGACCAGAACCTCCCTGACAGCATTATCGTCTTCCACGACGACGATCTTCTTCATGACGTTCCCATCTCCTTTAGAGGCGCCAAACATCTACCTTCTTCAGTTTTTCGTAAATCTTTACAGAAGAAAAGAAAATTCGGCTATTCCGAATCGATGGTCATTAGCATTAAGGACAAGTAGACGATGAACCGCGACCAACAGTATAGGAACCGGAGGCACGCCCCCTGTGGAATGGTCAACGCTGCCTGACTCTAACCTGTCCACGAAAGCCAGGTCGACAGCAATTTCTTCACGAAAGGGGTCAGACGCGTCCGGTTGTATGCATCGGCAATCTTGCGAATTGCCTCGGCTTGCGTCGGGTAAGGATGAATCACACTGGAGAGCTTGCTCAGGCCCGCGCCAAGATTCATCGCCAGAGTCAACTCACTGATCATCTCTCCCGCGTGACTCGCCACGATTGTTGCTCCGAGGATTCGGTCCTTCCCCTTCTCGACGAGTATCTTGACGAAACCCTCTTCCCCATCCGTGACGGCGCGATCTACGCCCATCATCGACTGCACAAAAGTATCGACCTTCAGTCCCTTCTCCCGTGCTTCCTCCTCGCTCATTCCGACCTGGGCAACCTCGGGATCCGTATAAGTACACCAGGGGATAATCAGATCGGTTGTCTTCTTCCGACCCAAAAACAGCGCATTCTGCACGGCTATACGAGCCATAGCATCAGCCGTGTGAGTGTGCTTGTACGGAAAACACACGTCACCGGCAGCATAGACCCTTCGGTTAGTAGTCTGCAGGCGCTCGTTCACCGACACGCCCGTCTGAGCGTCGAAAGCGACTCCGGCAACTGACAAATCGAGGCCTTCAACATTGGGGATTCTTCCTGTCGCAACCAGAATCTCGTCTACATACAGGTCCGGACCTTCCCCCTCGAATGAAAGCACCTTCGCATCACCGATCCTCTTAATACTGCGGATCCGGCAGCCTAAGTGCAGGGCAACTCCCTCCTGGGTCAATCTTTGTTCAAGAAGATCGGCGGCATCTCGATCTTCGCGAGTCAGAATCCGATCTGCCGACTCCAGAAGCGATACTCTCGAACCGAAGCGCTGAAAGGCCTGAGCCAGCTCACACCCGATCGGCCCGGCTCCAATGACGGCCAGTCTTTGCGGCAACCGGGTCAGCGAAAAAACCGTTTCATTGGTCAGAAAGCCGGCCTGGAAGAGACCAGGAATGTGCGGATGAGCCGGTTTCGTCCCGGTGGCAATGACTGCCTTCTTAAAGCGCAGTGTCTTGCCCGCTACATGGATGTTCCGGGGGCCTGAGAATCGCGCTTCACCAAGAAAGACATCTACACCGAGATCGCGAAAGCGATACGCCGAGTCATGTTTGCTGATGCTTGAACGGACTCTTCGCATGCGCTCCATAACCGCCGCAAAGTCCACTTCCGAACTTTTTCCATCGATGACCCCAAACCTGGCAGCCCGTGCCCCCTCGGCTGCCGCTCGAGCTGAACGGATCAGAGCTTTCGATGGGACACATCCCACGTTCAGACAATCCCCTCCCATCAAATATCTTTCGATGAGGGCGACTCGGGCTCCTAGGCCAGCTGCGGCGGCAGCCGTTACCAGACCCGCGGTTCCGGCACCGATAACGACGAGATGATAAGACGCAGCCGGTTCGGGATTCACCCAGTCATGTGGATGAACATTCGAGATCAAAGTCTGGTTGAACTCGTCCCAGGGTTCGATGGTCAGGGAATTCATAGCCGGTGCTGTCATAATTTCTTCACCCACCTTCTCCCTTAAGAACCTTCCAGAGACTCTTGTAGCTGTCAAAGTGAAACCCGGACGTCCTACACCTGTGAGGCGTTTCTGCCAGCTGCCGTCAATCGGCAGCGGTTTCTCAGAAAACGATGTAGGTTCCTTCGAGGATCGCAGCAAAAGAGATCGTGATCAAGAGGCGACCGGCCGCCTTTTCGATGGCGAGTCAAGACCAGGCAAACAAAAGGTAAACACCTAGCACCTTCATCCCGGAGAGAAGCGTCGTGAAGCTCGAAATAGAGCGAAAGCGCAACTCCAGATGGGCGGACTCAACAACGGACCCATGGTCGGATAGCAAAAGCACACATTCCCCTCATGATCTCAATAATTTTTGAATTTTAAAAAATTTTACGATTCAAGACGAAGATGCATTACAATTCCGAACGTAATCCGTCACGTTCAATTTCGCGCAGCTTGGAACGCCATAATCGGCAGTGACTAATCGGATTCCAGTCGCCTCGCGTGAGAGTCAAGGTGTTTCCAAGTACTGCTTCTAGGACTGCTAGAAGGATCATCTACGGATTTGTTATCAAGCTATCACGATACGCCAACACGGGAGATAGTGAATGAGTTTCTTACCTCGGAGAGTGACTCTGACTTTGATCTTTTTTCTCATTGGGTTTTCCATACTTTGTCTGGCCGCGACGCGACCAGTGGTCCGCGGACGACATCACGCTGTCTCTTCGATGAAACCTCTAGCCAGCCTAGTTGCCGACCGTATCCTCAGATCAGGGGGAAATGCTTTCGATGCAGCAGTTGCCGCACAGGCTGTACTAGGTGTTACAGACGCTCACATGAACGGCATCGGCGCGGACGCAATGATCCTGGTTTATGACACTTCTTCGAAGCGGGTCTTCTCAGTCAACGCGGAGGGCGTGGCCCCTAGACTCGCAACCATTGAATGGTACGAGAGGAATATGGATGGAAAGATTCCTGACAGCGATGGTTTGCTGTCGGGAACTGTCCCGGGTGTGGTCGAAGCCTGGTATGTTCTTCTCGATCGCTGGGGAACCATGACCTTCGAGGAGGTACTGGCACCGGCTATCGAGTTGGCCGGGGAAGGATTTCCCATTAGTGAGAGACTGGCTCGTGCAATCTCGGGATCAAAGAAGCTGAGGAAGTACCCGACCAGCATGGCGACTTATTTCCCCGGTGGAGAACCTCCGGCTGCCGGAAAGATCTTTCGAATCCCTCAGCTGGCCGAAACGATGAGAAAATTAGTCGAAGCCGAAAGGGCCAATGCTCATAAGGGGCGGCGCGAGGCTCTGAAGGCGGCACGGGATCGATTCTACAAAGGTGATATTGCCCGAACGATGGCGAAATTCTCTGAGGAGAACGGTGGACTGTTTCGTTATGAGGATTTCGCGAGCTATGCAGCGATTGTTGAAGAACCAGTATCCATTAACTACCGTGGATACACCGTTTATAAGAATCCATCGGCGAACCAGGGTCCAGCTGAGTTGATCGCCCTGAAACTTCTGGAAGGATTTGATTTGAAGGGGATGGGGCACAACAGTGCGCAATATATCCACACCGGAATCGAGGCGATAAAACTTGCCTTTGCCGATCGGGAAAAGTATCTGGCAGACATGGAATTTGTCGATATCCCCTATGAGGGCCTTCTCTCTGAAGATTATGCGCGAGAGCGACGAAAGCTGATTGACCCCGAACAGGCTTCTTTCGAATTCCGTCCAGGGACGCCAGAAAGGTTTGTTCCCGGCATGGAGCTCCTAGACCGCCATATTGAAGTGAATTTCTCGGAAGAGGATTCTAACAGCGACGGCGATACCAGCTACGTTTGCGTCGTTGACAAGGACCGCAATGTTGTCTCCTTTACACCCAGTCTTCACAACGGTTTTGGAACCAATGTGGTCATGGCGGATCTCGGATTCACCTTCAATTGTCGAGGTGATTACTTTTCTTTGACGCGAGGTCATCCCAATGCGTTGGAACCGG
>DATGOF010000492.1:0-3219 GCA_035306285.1 Acidobacteriota bacterium
TGTAAAGAGGATCTTTCGATACCCAGCCGCAACGGTTCATTTAGTAGTACCTCCTCTCTAGATCATGAAGGACCGCGGGACCAACTCTACAGCAGTGCCTCTATCTTTCAATGTGATTGTCGGGTTTCTGACGATCGTACAGAAGCCTTGGAACTTTTCTATCCGTTCTCTCGTAAAATCAAGTGATTCAGATTCGATAAGCTCATCTCGTCGTGAGCGTGTAGGTGCCAAGGACGGGTACCGGCTCGAACCCTTAACCTCCTAACCGATGTCGCTTGACGCGACTTGCAGGCCCGGTACCCGTCCTTCATTGGTCTTTCGACCAATTCTGCGGGAACATACCGACAGTCTTCAGCCGAGGTCAACGCGTGTATCTCCTCGGCACAATAAGGCGAACTGCCGCTTCAAGACACCTGTCTTCCTTGAATCGTTTCTGTCGAGTGGTCGAGCTACCGGTAAATCTCGGCACCAGACTCTCGGAACTCCTCCGCCTTCTTCTTCAAGCCTTCCTCGAGAACGAGAGCTTCGTTCTTTCCTGTTTCCCGAGCATACTGTCGAATCTCCTGGGTGATTTGCATCGAACAGAACTTCGGACCGCACATGGAACAGAAATGGGCCACCTTGGCCCCCTCAGCGGGGAGCGTCTCGTCGTGGTAAAGACGTGCCGTATCCGGATCGAGTGACAGATTGAACTGATCTTCCCAGCGAAACTCAAATCGAGCTTTCGAGAGCACATTGTCACGCATCTGAGCGCCGGGATGTCCCTTAGCAAGATCGGCGGCATGAGCAGCGATCTTGTAGGCGATAACACCTGCTTTTACATCATCTCGATCGGGAAGACCAAGATGTTCTTTTGGTGTGACATAGCAGAGCATTGAACAGCCGTACCAGCCGATCATTGCGGCTCCGATGGCCGAAGTGATGTGATCGTATCCGGGGGCGATATCAGTCGTCAGTGGCCCCAACGTGTAGAAGGGAGCTTCGAAACAATGGGCCAGCTCCTCTTCCATATTCACCTGGATCATCTGCATCGGAATATGGCCCGGTCCCTCTATCATCACCTGAACATCATGAGCCCATGCCTTCTTCGTGAGTTCTCCCAGGGTCCTGAGTTCAGCGAATTGAGCTTCGTCGTTCGCGTCTGCGATCGAACCCGGACGTAACCCGTCGCCGAGGCTAAAGGAGACATCGTAGGCCTTCATAATTTCGCACATCTCATCAAAGTGGGTGTAGAGAAAGTTCTCCTTGTGATGGGCAAGACACCACTTTGCCATGATGGAACCGCCTCTTGAGACGATTCCAGTCAAACGGTCTGCCGTTAGGGGAATGTAGCGCAACAACACTCCCGCATGAACCGTAAAGTAGTCTACGCCCTGCTCGGCCTGCTCGATCAATGTGTCCCGATAGATCTCCCAGGTCAGTTCCTCAGCAATTCCGCCGACTTTCTCCAGAGCCTGATAAATCGGTACGGTACCAATTGGCACGGGGCTGTTCCGAATGATCCATTCGCGCGTCTCATGAATATTCTTGCCCGTGGAAAGATCCATTACGGTATCGGCACCCCAACGGATGGCCCAGACCATCTTATCGACTTCATCCTCGATCGAAGAAACGACCGCTGAGTTGCCGATATTGGCATTGATCTTCACCAAAAAATTTCTCCCGATAATCATCGGTTCAAGTTCCGGGTGGTTGATATTGGCGGGGATGATGGCCCGCCCGCGTGCCACCTCATCACGAACGAACTCGGGAGTGATTCGGTCGGGAATCTGAGCACCGAAGGCATTACCCGGATGCTGCTTATAAATTCGCTGGTCACGGCCGGCTTCAATCAGTTCCTCACGAGCTTGGTTCTCCCTGATGGCGATAAACTCCATCTCAGGAGTGATAATCCCACGACGCGCGTAGTGCATCTGAGTGACATTGTGGTCAGACTTTGCCTTCCGCGGCCTGACCGTCCGAGGAAAGCGAACTTCAGCCCGCGTGGGATCGTTAACACGTTCCCGTGAAAAGCGCGACGAATAAGAAGGAAGTTCCTGGCTATCCCCTCTTTCGTCGATCCAGGAGCGGCGAAGTGGAAACAGCCCTTGGTCGATTGCTACCTCCACCCGCTCATCGGTATATGGCCCGGAGGTGTCGTAAACGAAGAAGTAAGCGGGTTCTCCTCCCCTCAGACGTTCGTCCAGAAATATCTTCCTCATCGGGACATGGACTCCGGGACGTGTGCCGGAAAAGTAGACCTTCTGAGCTCTCGCGAAAGGTTGATGGGTAATCCTCGATGCCAGCGACTGCCGCGACAAATTTTGTTTCTTCACGGGTCTCCTTTACCAGTGCAGAACCGCTTGATTGGAGCTTGAACATTCCAGGAGTAAGGAGGACGCTGGAGTGTTTGCTTTCCCTTCGCCGGTACTAACCGGATCAGGTTCTGGGGTCGACGTTTAATCTTCGTCCTCTCAGCTGGTCAGTCCAGCTCCCCCAAGCAGGTATGGGTTTCTATTATTCGACCATGGCGTGGTTGTCTATTCTACCATGACTGCTGGATGACTCCCAGCCCTCTCCCCGCTCGTTTTTTTGGTTGGTAACCCCGAGTGCAAATCAATCCGGTCAATCGGTGAACAGCCGATAAGAACCAAGTGTCACAGGAAGTGAGATGTGCTAACCTTGCCAACACATCGTCACTGGAACGCTTAGAAGGAGGGGGACCGTGAAGAGATTCTTAAGCTTTTGTGTAGTTCTCCTGACTAGTTGTGCAGGACCAGGTTCAGTATCGTCGGAAGACCTTATGCTGGAAGTAGAAGTCCATTCCGGCGCCTGGAACCGTACCGATGAGGTGGTTTCTGTACCGATTCCCCAGGCCTTTGATCGACCCTTCGTGATCGAAACCACCGGTAACCGAGAACTTCCTCTGGTCGGCCAATCGGCAGAGGGGCGCCTCTTCTGGATCCTCTCGGGCGAAACCCCTGGTCAGTCGACTCGCACTTTTCGCATTCAAAACGGAGGAGTTGCAGAGACGAGTGCCGATCCAATGACTTTGAATGACGAAGCAGGCCGGCACCTCGAAATTCGACATGGCCCTGCTCCCTTGCTCCGTTACAACACTGGTGAGGTTTCTTCGCCTGATCCCGAAACTCGTCGTGCCCCGGCACGAAACGCCTATATACATCCGGTATGGACTCCTCAGGGTATTGTGATTACCGAGGACTTCGGAGTCGATCATGC
>DATGOF010000493.1:0-4430 GCA_035306285.1 Acidobacteriota bacterium
TTCGAGGCTAGACGTGCCTCCATGGTTCGCCACCAACTGGCCGGTCGGGACATCGACGATCGAAGGGTGTTGGATGCCATGAGCGAGGTCCCACGTCACCTTTTCGTCCCACCTTCTCTGGCAGAACAGGCCTATGCCGACCATCCCCTTCCAATTGGAAATGATCAGACGATTTCCCAGCCCTATATTGTGGCCTTGATGACGCAGGCGATCGAACCAAAACCACACTACAAGGTTCTCGAGATCGGTACAGGATCGGGATATCAGGCCGCTGTGCTGTCCCGGATTGTATCCGAAGTATATACGATAGAAATCGTGCCTGAACTGGGAAAACGGGCCCGCCAGGTACTGCAGGAACTGGGCTATGACAATATCCAGGTTCGGATCGGCGATGGTTACCAGGGGTGGCCCGAGCAGGCTCCTTTCGATGCCATTGTTGTGACGGCGGCGCCTCCCAGGATCCCACAGCCGCTGATTGATCAGCTTGCCGAGGGCGGCAAGATGGTCATTCCCGTTGGAGAAACCACGGAAACTCAGGTTCTGAAAGTGCTCACAAAACGAGAAGGTGAAGTCGTGGAAGAGAAAATCGCCCCGGTTCGATTTGTTCCTATGACAGGAGAGGTCCAGCGGAACTGACCCGAGAATGGAAGCTCTTCACAAAAATCTGTCCGCACACTATTCCCTGCGGGATTCCAAGATTCTCCGCCTGTGAAAGTACAAGTAGACCGGAATGCCGGCCCCCACCGTTGCTAGCCCTATCAGGGTAATCCACGGATTGGAGATTGCCGCGTTAACAAGGATTAACGAGTTAATGAAGATAAAGATCGCCGGCAGCAGCCTGCTGGTCGTAGTAAGGAAAAGACTCGAAACCGTTAAGGTTGAGAAAAGGATCAGAATGAATCCGGAGTAGAGCAAGATCTCGTAGAAAGTTCCCACCAGGATGAAGAAGCTGGCTACCAGGGATTGAAACCAAATGGACCTCAGGGGGACTTTCCTGGTCGCATCTACTTCACTCAACCAGGTTGGAAAGAGACCGTCACGAGCCATGGCATAGTAGACCCTCGGTCCTGCAATCGACATCGCCGTGAGAGAGCTGAGTATCGAGAACAGAATTAAAACATTAACCAGATTCTGCCCCAGTGGACCGAACACTGCCCGGGCGGTTACTTCCGCCACAGCCACTTCTCCAGAGATTTCCACCAGCGGAGCGGCCGAGAAGTAAGCCAGATTTATAAGGACGTACAAGACAATAACTGCTACAGTCCCGCCTACCAGCGCACCGGGAATATTCTTCTCGGGAGTCTTGATCTCCTCCGCCAAATAGGCGGCTGCGTTCCAGCCGCTGTAAGTGAACATAACGAGGACCACCGCCGATGCCAAGTCCGGCAAGCTTGCTCCTCCGAAGCCACTGGTTAGGATAGGTGTGAGATTTGTGCTGACAGGAGCCCTATAGAGGACCAGAAGGGAAAAGCCAATAGCCAGGAAGAAATTGAGCAATGTCACTATTGCGTGCAGGGAGTTACCGACCTTCAGTCCGAGCGAAAGGAAAAAGCTCACTAACACCAGTGTGACAATAGCGATTCCCTTGATCCATACTGGCTCACCTGCCATCTGAGGAGGAAGATAGGGACTTAGATAATGGGCTAGGCCCAGTGCCGACGCCGCAATGGGTGCCGTAAACCCGATAAAAAGAGAGGCCCATCCGGACAAGAAGGCAGCCAGGGAGCCATAGGTTGGATAGAGGAAAGCGTATTCACCTCCGGCTCTCGGGAATAGGACGCCCAGTCGGGCGTAGCAAACGGCTCCGATCAGAGCCAGACAACCACCGATCAACCAGACCCCGATGATCCAAATCGAGCTGCCTACCCGGGCTGCAATTAAACCGGAGGTGGTGAAAATCCCGATTCCTATGATATTGCCGACGACCAGGAAAGCAGAGGAAAGAAACCCTACTTCTCGGAATAAAGAGCTCTCTACGTTGCTGCTCAACGTCTCCCCATCAGCCGCGGCGGCGGCACTCGTTCCGGACCTTTTCAAGCCTGTATTATGCGTTGAGGGCAAGTTCAAGGCTCCGTCGATCCGAGAAGCTCCTGAATTGCGTTCTCCAGGACAACTTGCTCTTGGAAGTTAACCATCTGGCGAAGAATAATTCCATCGGCCGAAACGAGAAGAAGAGTAGGATAAACGTTTATACCTCCGAAAGCGTCCCTTGTTTCGCGGTTCAGTGTAGCGTGGGTAAAGTTGAGCCCCTGTTTCTCTACGTAGGTTCTTCTGGATTCGGGAGTTGTGCCGATCTCGAGAAGTTCGTCGGCACAGAGACCGACCAGCTCCAGGTTAGAGGATGCGAATGTTGCGTGTAGATCGGCGAGAATGGGCGCCTGGCGAACGCAGGGCGGGCAGCCTGTGAACCAGAAATAAAGGAGAACATTCTTTCCTCTCAAGCTCTCGCGGTTCAAAATGTTTCCATCAAACGTTTCAAGAGAGAAGTCAGGAAGCTTTTCACCTGCCCAGGTCATTCTAACCTGTGTCCCCCTTCTTTCGATGAATTGATCGATCTGTTGGAGGTTGAGCGCCGAGATCTCTCCAGACTCACCTCGATCGAAGAGTTCAGGAACTCTGGGATCAGCTTCCATCACGGCCAGGAGAAGCTGCGCTGATTGACGGCTCAGACTGAAACTGGCTGCGATCTCCTCAATTGTCGGGATGTTGCCGGTGGCTTCATACTCAGTCTTCAGATAACCGGGAATTGCAAAAAACACTTCATAAAGCCTTCCCAGGAATTCGCGTTCTCTAGCATTGAAGTCAGAGTGATTGTACAGGTCGGAGAAATTGATCGGCCCACCTTCAAGAATCATCTCCTGAATCTTGCTGAGAACTTGACTCTCCACCTGAGGTTGCCCCAGCAAAGTTCCAACCAGGAATACGACCAACCAAATACGTTTCATGATTCCAAATTATAATTCGAATGGAGTCCTGTCGAGCTACGGGGTCCACATTTCATTCTTCTCCCCCCAGAACTGGTTGCTTTTTCAATGTAAAATATGAGCTGGAAGATGGCTGTAGAGTCTCAGAAAAAACCTCCCTCTCGCGTCCGGCGCCGCCGTGAGATCATTGACGATCTTTCCCTTCTCCTGCAAGTGCTTCCGGCCCACATTCGAGGGGCTCTCGAACAGGAAGAGGGACTGGAGAAGCTAATTGAAATCGTGCTTGATCTGGGTCGCCCGCTCGAAGCCCGTATGGACAACCGGACCGTCTATTTCGAAGAAATCGAAATTACCGAGGCCGATCTCGAGAGTGTGGTGGGAAAGGTTGGCGCGTTTACGGCCGATAATCGGGCAGGAATTGAACGAACACTGCATCGCATCTCGGCGATGCGAAACCGGAAAGGCAAGATTATCGGGCTTACGTGTCGGGTGGGGAGAGCGATTACCGGTACCGTTGATATCATCCGCGATGTGATCGAAACCGGTCGAAGTCTCCTCCTGCTCGGGCCTCCAGGCGTCGGCAAGACAACTTTGCTGCGTGAAGCGGCCCGTGTCCTGGCGGATGAGCTGAATAAGAGAGTCATTGTCGTCGATACCTCCAATGAAATCGCGGGAGACGGAGACGTGCCACATCCTGCCATCGGGCACGCTCGGCGAATGCAGGTCCCTTCACCTGAATTGCAGCACAAGATCATGATTGAGGCTGTTGAAAATCATATGCCGGAAGTGATTGTGATCGATGAAATTGGGACCGAATTGGAGGCTCTGGCGGCTCGAACCATCGCCGAGCGTGGAGTGCAGCTGGTCGCAACAGCTCACGGGATTACGCTCGAAAATCTTTTGATGAATCCTACCCTTTCAGACCTTCTGGGTGGAATTCAGGCGGTGACGCTTTCCGATGAAGAGGCACGCCGGCGTGGTACTCAGAAAACGGTGCTCGAACGGAAGGCACCTCCTACCTTTGACATCCTGGTGGAGATCCAGTCCAGAGAGAGATTGGCGGTTTATGACGAGATCAGTGAAGTTGTCGACTCTTTTCTGAGCGGTGCGCCGTTGAAACCGGAAGTCAGAATTCGTGGAGAGGATGGAAGAGTCGAGATCGCACGTGAAACGATTCATCCCGAACAGGAAACGATTCCCGCACGCCGTTGGACAGGTGACGGCAGCAGGAGAAGTTCCACCCCTTCTCGAGTCAGTGGTCGGCCGGCTCGTATCTACCCAATCGGAGTCAGCCGGACTCGCCTTGAGAAGGCAATCCGTGACGTCGGATCACCTGTGCGGTTGGCAGACCAGCCCATTAACGCCGATATCATTTTGAGCTTAAAGGCCCAGAGGAAGCGGCAACCGAAGAAGCTGCAGGAAGCTCTCGACCAGGGGGTGGAGTTTCAAAGTATAAAAAGCAACACCCTGACCCAGATAAAGAAATTTCTACGGGAGCACTTCGGT
>DATGOF010000494.1:0-3205 GCA_035306285.1 Acidobacteriota bacterium
ATGTCGTATAGAGATTTGAGAGATTTCATCGAGGAGTTGAGAAAATCAAGAGAACTTGCGGTCGTTGAGGTTCCAGTAGATCCCTATTTGGAAGTGGCCGAAATTCACCGGCGCGTTATCGCGGCCAACGGACCGGCGCTCCTCTTTACCCGGGTAAAAGGCAGTGATTTCCCTCTGGTAACCAATCTTTTTGGGACCCAGGGACGTGCACAGAAGGCTTTCGGCTCGCGGCCGTATCAGCTAATCCGACGATTAACTGAATCGATTCCCGATCTGATGCCGCCGAGCCTGTCGCGTCTATGGGCCAAGCGCGATCTTGGCCGGGAGCTCTTAAGGGTGGGACTCAGGAGAAGTCGGAAGGGGCCAATTTTAGAGCATTCGTCGGCGAATGTAGACCTTGCACGTTTGCCGGTGATTACCAGCTGGCCGGAAGATGGAGGGCCCTTTATTACGCTGCCGCTGGTATACACCGAACATCCCGATGGACTCGGTCACAATCTGGGGATCTACCGGATGCAGGTCTATGATTCGAAGACCACCGGCATGCACTGGCAGATCGGCAAAGGAGGAGGTTTCCACTATCAAGTGGCTGAGTCACGAAACATTTCACTTCCCGTGACGGTGTTTTTAGGCGGCCCTCCGGGGCTGATCCTGGCGGCAGTCGCGCCGCTCCCGGAGAATGTACCGGAGCTTCTGCTGGCTTCTCTCATCCAGGGAAGCCGGCTGGAAACTTGCCATTCTTCTGGCCCTCATCCGCTGATTGCGACGGCGGAATTTGCTTTGATCGGAGAAGTTCCTCCGCGGATCAGGAGACCTGAAGGCCCTTTCGGGGACCATTACGGGTACTACTCATTGCAGCATGACTATCCCGTTTTCAATGTCCGCCAGATCGCCCATCGGAAGGACGCGATTTATCCGGCGACGGTGGTAGGGAAGCCGCGCCAGGAAGATTTTTACATTGGGGATCTGTTACAGGAACTATTGAGCCCTCTTTTTCCAATCGTGATGCCCTCAGTCGAGCAGCTGTGGTCCTATGGTGAAACCGGCTATCACTCACTGGCGGCAGCCGTCGTCAAGGAGCGCTATCGGAGGGAGTCGATGATGTCGGCGTTCCGAATCCTGGGAGAGGGCCAGCTTTCCTTAACAAAGTTTCTGCTGGTTACCGACCGTCCGGTCGATCTCCGGGATTTCCCGAGGACTTTACAGCATATTCTCACTCGCAGTCGTTTCGAGACGGATCTCTATGTTTTTTCCAATCTTTCTATGGATACTCTGGATTACACCGGTCCTCGGGTAAATGAAGGGTCTAAGGGGGTTTGGCTGGGCCTGGGCGATCCAATTCGCGAGTTGCCGTCTGAATTCAGGCCTTCGGCCGAGCTGCCGAACGACGTCTTCGACGTTCGAGTATTTTGTCCAGGTTGTCTGGTCATCGGGGGGCCACCCTATTCAGAGGAGCCGAAGGCCGGTCAGCGGCTCAGTGCTCATCCTGCTTTCGATGGCTGGCCCCTTGTGGTACTAACGGATGAACCCGCCCGTGCAGCCGCCAGTAGCATGAACTTTCTCTGGACGACTTTCACCCGATTCGAACCGGCAGCCGACCTCTATGCTCGGCGGACGAGATTGGAGCGGCACCATCTGATGTACAGTCCCCCTGTTCTCATCGATGCTCGACGCAAGCCTGGATTTCCTGGCGAGCTGGCCTGTTCGTCCGAAACTCGAGAACTGGTGAGCAGAAGGTGGAAGGAGTACTTCCCGTCCGGAGTCGAAATGGGAGATTCGGAACAGGCTCATTTGGATTCAGTTTAGACAAAGACTCAATTCATGGCATAATCGGAGCAACCCATTCCGCCAAATTCAACGGAGGAGAAAAACTATGAAGAGAACTCTGGCAGTAGTGACAGTATTCGTTTTTATTCTATCTATGGGATCGTTACTGGCCGAAACCTGGACGAACGTATCGATCGTTGATTCGAACTGTCAGTCTAGGGTCGCGGAAAATCCCGACGCTCACAAGAAGGGCTGTCTCTTGAAATGTGCTGACTCTGGATTGGGGATCCTGACCGCCGACGGCGAGTTTCTCAAGTTTGACGCTTCGGGTAATGAAAAAGCACTCGCCGCTCTTAAGACGTCCGATAAAGAAGACAATCTGCGGGTCAGTGTCGAGGGGGAGCGTGATGGTGACACGATTCGCGTCCAATCGGTCACGGTTCAGTAATTGCAGAAGGGCGGGTTAGAAATCCCGCTCACCGGAAAGAAATAGCGAGATCACCATTCCTGACTGTCACGTTTCGACGGGTATTCTAGCCCGTCGAAGGAGGGCCGCCTCAGCGTCCACTGTACCTCTACGGTTAAGAGTAGGAAACCGGCAGGCCGCGTTGCCCGCGTCTCGGTCTGCCGTCGCCAACCCTAATCCTCTAATCCATCGTCGCCAATAGCATTCACAGGACATCCATTGAGGGCGTCACGCACCGCTGCCTCTTCGTCGTCGTTTTCCGGTTGGCGATATACATAGGCATGACCATCGTCACTCATCTTGAAATGAGCCGGGGCGACTCCGACGCAATATTTCGAAGCAATGCAATTCTCATCAACGTAATATCGACCTTCGACATTCTCTTTCCAGCGTAGTTCCTTTTCCGCCATTCATAATCTCCTTATCATGCCTGCACAAGGTGCAGCTTCTCTGTGAACCTTCTTCGGCTCATTACAGCAGAGCCGAATGAGCGGGGCAAGCCTGGCAACATCTCTTGCAAATGAAAAAAGGGGTGGGGATGATAGCCGAATGGAGCCTGAATGAATAGAAACATAATGCTGGAAAAGCTCCATCAAAAGGATCCCTGGGACGTTCTTATCGTCGGAGGCGGAGCAACCGGCCTTGGATGTGCCGTGGAGGCAGCCAGCCGCGGTCATCGAACCCTGCTTGTGGAGCAGAGCGACTTCGGAAAAGGCACTTCAAGTCGGAGCACGAAACTCGTCCACGGCGGAGTCCGCTATCTCAAGCAGGGTAATATCTCTTTAGTTCGCGAGGCTCTAAAAGAAAGAGGGCTTCTGCTTCGTAACGCCCCTCACGTTACCTCTAAGCTGGGGTTTGTGATTCCGCGATACCGATGGTGGGAAGGAGCTTTTTATGGTATCGGCCTGAAAGTTTATGATGCTCTAGCCGGGAACCTGACTCTCGGCTCCTCCCGATTGCTTTCGCCGCAGG
>DATGOF010000495.1:0-2153 GCA_035306285.1 Acidobacteriota bacterium
GACAGATACGTAACGCTGGTATCCTGTCCACCCTGGGTCACCAGAATCACTCTCAGAATGACAGGCTCCCCGGATGGGATCGACTGCACGAAATCCAGGAAATCCTGAGCGGACTGGACAGGCTTCCGGTTTACCTCTCGAATGATCATACCGGGCGCTAACCCCGCATCGTCAGCCACGCTTCCCGGCGAGACATCCGTAACGACGATTCCCGTTGCGTCGGGAAGGTCCAGCCGGCTGGCTTCCTGAGGAGACAGATTGCGAAACCGCAATCCGATCTCTCGGGGCTCCCGCTCAGGCTCTTCGTCCAGTGAAAATCCCCGGCTTCGCTCGACCTGTTGTCGCTCGAGAGTTCGCTCTGCCAGGGTCAGGTTGAATTCCAATACCTCGCCGTCACGGACCACCGTCACGGGGACCTCTCTTCCGGGAGGAGTATTGGCCACGGCAGTGCGCAGATCATAGATGTTCTCGATCTCCCGATCCCCGAATCGCACGATCACATCTTCAACCCGCATGCCCGCCTGGTAGGCAGGGCCGGTCTGAGCACTCTCCCCTTGCTCATTGATAAGGTCCGCGACCAGAACCCCATCTCCATCCTTTATCCCTTCAGGATCGGAACCCGCCACCCCGAAGAACTCTGCCATCTCCTCCGTCAGAGGACTCATAGAGACGCCCAACCATCCCCTGCGGACTTCTCCGGTGATGACAATTTGGTTATAGGAATCCACAAAAACAGTGGAAGGCACCGAAAAGCCGACTCCGACCGAGCCACCGCTCCTGGACAGGATGAAGCTGTTGATACCGACCACTTCCGCATTCATATTCACCAACGGTCCACCACTGTTGCCCGGGTTGATGGCCACGTCGGACTGGATATAGTCCCCGAATATCGGCGAACCCGGGATGACTCTGGCCGTCGCCGATATGATTCCAGCGGTAACGGTTCGGCCAACCCCAAAAGGATTACCGAGTGCCAGCACCCACTCTCCGACCTCCAGCTTGCGGGAATCACCCACTTCGGCATACGGCAGAGGCTCGTCACTTTCAATCTGGATGACCGCCAGATCAGAGGGCGGATCGATCCCCACTACCTCTGCCGAGAAAGTCCGGCCGTCGTGCAAGATGACCTCGATCTCGTCTGCGATCTCCTGTTCTCCCGGCCCGCGCGGGGGAGCGATGACGTGATAGTTGGTGAGGATATAACCTTCGCCGTCCATGATAGTACCGGAGCCGAGGCTGGTTCGTGCTTCCGGCTGTGCCGGACCGAAAAAGTGTTCGCCGAATTCGTCCCCGAAAAACTCCCGAAGTCCTTCGGGCAGTCGCATTTCTGGTGGTTGAACGATCGAGGTCGTACTGATATTGACGACTGCTCGTTCGATTGTCCGGGCGACAGCCTGGAACCCGGGCGGCAGCTGGACTTTCTCTTCCAGTCTGAGGGGAGTACCGGTGGTCCCACGTTTCAATCGCGGTTGATCCTGTCCGGCAACGGCTTGCAGCGACGCCGCCACGACGAGAGCAAGAAAAGCGAGTTTCTTTAGAAGGGCGAGTGATTTCATGGATATCACCTCATCTCTTTATTTGCAGAGCGAGTGCGTTTTGATGAAGGCTAACTGATATCCATGATTATTCTTTGGAAGGAGGGATTCAACTGAAGCCCCGAGATCTAATTACGTCGGCAAGGTCCGCGAGCTCGCTTTTCTGCATTCTAGTTGGTGGGTCCTCGGAATTTGGCCTTGCTTGAGAGGTGTTTGTGCTCGTCGCACGAAAACCAGTTCGTGGGGATGCCTATCTATACGGAAGCAACGGGGAGCAGATCGTAGATCTCTTCCCCATACTCATCGAGAATGATTTCTTTTTCTAAGCGGCTCGCCGACAGCGGACGAGCCCGTTTATAAATGCGAACGCTGCAATGTCCGGTTTTAACCCCAGGATCGGCCGGATTGTGGATTAGCTTCCCGGTCGACACCGACGTCAGGCGGCCTTTCGACATCCCTACGAACAAGTGAGTATCGGCCACAATTAAACCACGCGTATAACCCGGTGGAATCGCTGGAAAATAGTCTCCATCGTCACAACGCACAACACTGCGCGAGGACTCGCAAAAATAGAGTCGGCCATCGACTGAGAAGAGTGAATGCGGATGAAAAACCCCC
>DATGOF010000496.1:0-4784 GCA_035306285.1 Acidobacteriota bacterium
TGTCCGCTCCTGTATTCGACGTGTTGAAGACCTGAAAGGGCGAGATATAGTGACGATTGAGGGCTTGGAGAAAGACGGACAGCTTCATCCGCTTCAGCAGAGTTTCCTTGACCACGACGCCTTGCAGTGCGGCTATTGTACACCGGGCATGATCATGTCTGCCCTGGCCCTGTTGAATAAGAATCCTCGTCCGGAGTCTGATGAAATCATTGAGTTCATGGAAGGCAACATCTGCCGTTGCTGCGCTTATCCTCGTATCTTGAAGGCCATCCTGCAAGTAGCTGATTCCGACTTCCACAGGACTGAATCGTGAGCGAGTATCCAACCGGGAAGTTAATGGAGCCCGAACGCTACGAACTTCAAGAAGCATCCACTTATTCATTCCCGTTACAACGTCGGGAATTTCTGAAACTCGCTGGCGGCGGGGTTTTGGTTGTACTGCTAGGCCCCTCCGCATTTGCCCAGCGAACCCGAGCCAGCCAGGACCTGCCAGAAGAGGTCAGTGGCTGGCTGCACATCGACTCACAGGGTGCTGTCAGCGTTTTCACCGGCAAGGCGGAAGTCGGACAAAACATCCGAACATCTCTAGCCCAGGCGGTGGCCGAAGAACTCCGAATACCACTCGACTCAATTAAGATGATCATGGCGGATACCGACCGCACACCGTATGATCGTGGTACCTTCGGAAGCCGAACCACCCCGTATATGGCACCTCAGCTTCGCAGAGCCGCCGCTGCCGCCCGTGAAGTTCTTTTAGAGCTAGCGGCTGAGCGCTGGAAAACTGAGACCGAAGGCTTAAGAATTGAAGATGGAGCCGTCACAGATCCTAAAAGCGGTCGCAAGCTCTCCTTGGGGGAACTCACGCAGGAGAAGCAGATCGATCGAGCCATATCCGCAGTAGGTGCAACGCTCACCGATTCTTCACAGTGGAAAGTCCTCGGAAACTCCCATGCCAAGGTAAACGGCCGTGAATTTGTGACCGGAAAGCACCGGTTCACAACGGATCTTCGACTGCCGAATCTTCACTTCGGAAAGGTTCTGCGCCCTCCAGCTTATGGTGCGCGCCTGCTAACTCTGGACGATCAAGAAGCCAGGCGGATCGAGGGAGTGAGGATAATTCGTGATGGTGACTTTGTAGGAGTGACGGCCCCTGATCCAGAAAGAGCCGAGCAGGCCGCCAACGCGCTGAACGTACGCTGGGAAACTGTCACGCACCCATCTGATGACGAACTGTTTCGCTATTTGGAAGAGAACTCCGACTTCGATCCAGCTCAGACTACTCCAGAACTTGATCAGGCCTTCAATCAGTCTCGCGCTATTCTGGAGACTACGTATACGGTGCCTTACATTGCACATGTTCCGCTCGAGCCGCGAGCCGCGGTAGCGCACTGGGAAAATGGGAGACTTACCGTCTGGACCGGAACACAGCGCCCCTTCGGAGTGCGCTCTGAGTTAGCCGGCGCTTTCGGCCTTGCCGAAACGAAGGTTCGCGTTATCGTCCCGGACACCGGTTCCGGATACGGGGGCAAGCATACTGGGGAAGCAGCCGTCGAAGCAGCTCGTCTGGCTCGTGATAGCAAATATCCGGTGAAACTCGTCTGGACCCGAAAGGAAGAATTTACGTGGGCTTACTTTAGGCCTGCAGGCGTGATCAGAGTTCGAAGTGGAGTTTCCCGGGAAGGAAAACTTCTCGCCTGGGATTTCCAGAATATCAATTCCGGATCTGCAGGTATTGAGAGTCCCTATCTATGCAAAGCCCGCCGAATCGAATTTCATCGCTCGGATTCACCTTTACGACAGGGATCCTACCGAGCACTGGCTGCAACAGCAAACCACTTTGCACGAGAATCTCATCTTGATGAAATCGCCCTTAGTGTGGGGGTTGACCCGCTTGATTTCCGTTTGAAGAATCTCGATGATGAGCGCCTTCTGGCAGTCCTTCGCAAAGCTGCCGAGACTTTTGATTGGTCGAATCGGGAAAAGAAAGAAAGGATCGGCCATGGCATCGCGGCAGGGACCGAAAAGGGGAGCTACGTTGCCAACTGCGTCACGGTTAGGTTCGAGCCGTCAACTCGGCAACTTGAGATAGAGAAGATCGTGACGGCTTATGAATGTGGCGCGATTGTTAATCCCCGACACCTTGAGAATCAAGTGGAAGGAGCAGTCCTGATGGGACTTGGCGGGGCACTCTATGAAGCTATCAGGTTCAGGAATGGACAGATCCTCAATCCTCGACTTTCTCTCTACCGCGTGCCTCGATTTAGCGACGTTCCGGAACTGCAAACGGTTCTCATCAACCGGGCGGATTTACCTTCAGCGGGAGCCGGCGAGACACCCATCATTGCGATTGCACCAGCACTTGCAAATGCTATCTTTGACGCCACGGGTGAACGATGTCGATCGCTTCCGCTCCGTGACTTTCACAGCTGAGGAAGCCAGATTCTAGAGCGGCTTGCCGACAACCTTTCACAGACTAAATTGAAAGGTCGGTTGCACGCCTTCTCCGCGGGTTGGAGTACAATTCGTTTAAACACCCATTTCCAAGTCCAGCTATTTTTACCAGGATCATTCAGCGACACAGGGGGGGTAGGTGAGTTGTTCTGATGAATTTTGAAGATTTAGAGAGTAGATTTCTGGGGAATGAACGATCAGCAGGTTAAGAATGAACTAACGCAACTCCTCGACAAGCTCAAGGACGGAGATCGGAGTGCCTTCGATCAAGTTTTCGCGCTTGTACACGGCGAGCTCCAGAAGCTGGCTAGAGCGCAGTTGAGGCGAGGGTGGCCAGCCGGGCACCTCGACACCAATGGATTACTCAATGAGGTATATCTGAAACTCGTGAATCAGTTCGAATTGAGTCTCCAGAACCGGCAACATTTCTTCGCCATAGCTGCCCGAGCTATGAGACAGATTCTGGTCGATCAGGCGCGCAGACATCGAGCAGTCAAGAGAGGCAAGGAGTGGAGAGCGACAACCTTCACAGGAAAATTGATCGCCAAAGAGGACAGACTTGATGAAGTGGTGGCGCTTGATGAAGCCCTTGAGCGATTGGAGGAACTCGATGAGCGCTTGCACAAGGTTGTGGAGTACAAGTTCTTTGGAGGATTGACAGAGCCGGAAATCGCAAGGTTGCTTAGCGTATCGGAAAAGACAGTCCGAAGAGACTGGATAAAGGCGCGAGCCTTGCTGTACCGAGATCTCTACCAGTACCCGGCTGGCAGGGCGGGATTCAAGGGAAATTCACCAGAGGGTTCTCACAGGCCCCGGCCTGAACTAGAGGGATCCTGATGAAGGCTGAACGGTGGCCGCGAATTCAGGAAATTTTTGAAGCTGCACTGGCCGTTCCAGCGCGCTCGTTGAAGGCCTGGCTGGAGGATACCTGCGGTTCTGACTCCGAGCTTCGAGGTGAGGTCGAGGCCATGCTCCAAGCCCATCAGAGGCAGGGCGTTCTCGACCTTCCTCTGGACACTCTCATATCCGACCTTTTCTCCCCTGAGAGTCAGGGCCCTGATCTAGGCCACCTGGAGAACCGCTTTCGTATTTTTCGTGAGCTCGGCAGAGGAGGGATGGGGGTCGTGTATCACGCACATGACGAGTTGCTCGATCGTGACATCGCCCTGAAGTTTCTTCCCGCACACCTCCAGACCGACGCAGATGCTAGAAAGCGGTTGCTTGCTGAAGCCCGGGCCGTTTCCGCGCTTGACCATAAGTCGATCTGTACTGTTCATGACGTCGGAGAAACCGAGGACGGCAGCATTTATATCGTTATGGCGTTTTACGGAGGAAAAACGCTATCAGAAATCCTCAACTTGCGGACACTGCCGATCGAAGAATGCTTACGGATTGCTTTACGCCTTTCCGAGGGGCTCCAGTGTGCTCATGATGCCGGCGTAATCCATAGAGATGTGAAGCCGTCCAACATCATTGTTTGTGACAACGGAGAAGTCAAACTTCTTGACTTCGGAATCGCCAAACTCCAAAGTCGCAATCCGCAAACAGAACCAGGTGCGCGTGTCGGAACAATTAGCTACATGTCACCGGAACAGGCCCGTGGAGAGGAAACGGATCATCGTACCGATATCTGGTCGCTAGGAGTCGTCCTTTATGAAATGCTGACTGGTAAGCATCCGTTCCATCGGGAGAATCCGGCGGCGATTCTGAATGCAATTCTTCATGAGAGTCCTCCGCCAGCCTCGATCTATCGGGACGGAGTTGCGCCGGTTTTAGACCATATCCTCTCCCGGACTGTGGAGAAGTCACGCCAGGATCGATACCCAACGATGCAGGAATTGGGATCTGATCTGAGTAAGACCCTCCAGTCGGGATCTACGACGTCAATTATCCAACATAGGATCTCGGCTCGCCGGATTCCTTCGCCTCTTACTCCTTTTATTGGCCGTGAAAGAGAGTTGCGAAATCTAAAGGAATTGCTGTCTCGAGCACGCCTGGTGACTCTCACTGGACCAGCTGGAACGGGAAAGACGCGATTGAGTCTGAAAGTCGCACAGGGGGTAGAACGTCTATTTGAAGGAGGTGCTTACTTCGTCCCCCTCGCGCCGATTCATGACCCCGACCTGGTGGTGACGACCATTGCTCAGAACCTGGGCATTGGTGACATCTCAGGAGAGGCACCCCTGACACGACTAAAGCGATCGCTGGCTGGATCTCGTAAGTTCATCGTTCTTGATAATTTTGAACAGGTCGTTGCTGCTGCACCGATCATCGCCGACCTGCTGGAGCACTGTCCAGAACTAAAGATCATGGTCACCAGTCGCATAGCCCTC
>DATGOF010000497.1:0-2929 GCA_035306285.1 Acidobacteriota bacterium
ATCCTTCCGGATCCACGCGAATGGCGCTTCTCCCGGTATAAAAGCTGCTACCGGACACGCCGTCGATTTCCGGCTTTGGATAGAGCTGCCCTTCCAAAAAAGCGAAGGGACCGGTGTAACCGCCGTAGCCGTCACTGTCGAAATCGCAGCGAATGAAGCGCGCGCTGGTGTGTAGCGCCTTTTCACCGGTTCCCAGAAAAAGATTGTTGCGGGTCGTGACGTCGGTCACCGTCTCTCTGGATGGAACGATTCGGAAACAATCGCCGTCTCGAATGCTCGTGTTGTGGAAGAACAACACTCCGGCAGTGTGATTGTGCAGTTTGAAAGGGGAGAACACGGCATTGTAAATGACGTTGCGAAAGATATAAATCGGCCCACCTTGGGCAGGCTGCGCCGTTACCCCGTGAATCACGTTGACAATCCGATTCCGATAGACACGAACATTCGTGACGCCGTAGTCGGTTTCGATCCCATCGTCCGTACAGTTTCGGATGTCGTTGTTGTGATAGTCGCTAGCGGAAAGGTTACCTCTCCCAGAACCGTGAATTGCGTCTCCCATGTGCTCGATTCGATTGTAAGAGACCACGTGGCCTGCACCTGTCATGTAGGTTGCGGAGTACGATTCGATGCCCTTGCTGCGAGGCCAGGTGGTCGGCCCCTGAAAGAGGTTGTCAGAGATGAAATGGTGACGGGAGATATCGTACCCACCGTGCAGAGCCGTAAACCCTCGGCCGATGTTCCGGAAGTGACAGCGACGGATCACCCAGTGGCTGGAGCGGTCAGCCCGGATTGCGGTCTCTCGCCCCTGCAGCGTCAGCCCTTCCAGCCAGACATGTTCGATTCCCGGCGCCTGGATCATCTCCCCTTCGGTAGTGACCCCACCTCCTCCGTCGAGAATCACTGCGCCGTCACCCGCCGCTCGATAAATGATGGGCCGGCCGGGAAGTCCGGATCGCGTGAGATTCCAGGTATTCTCAGGGCAGTTTTCCCGAATGTACGTCCCTGCATGCAAGAGAAACAGATCACCCGGACGCGCTGCCTGGTCGGCTGCCGTAAGTCCTCGGAGTGGATCCTCTTCTGTGCCTTGACCTCCGCCTTTGCCCGGAACCACGTGTCGGATGCGCATCCCCTTAGGCTCGGCCGGTTCCGCCCAGGTCTTCATCGTGAGAATCCGCTCTGTTCCTCCTCCGTCTGGATCCTCCAGAAGGAGCTTCACCTGGTACTCGGTGTCGGGTTCGAGGTCCACGATGCTTCCCGCGAAGATCCATCCCCCTTCCAAGCCTGCAGAATCGATATCGTTGAATTGCCAGAGCCTTTGCTGCTCGGGAGTTGCCTCCTTTAACCGGCGGAAAAGGGGATACCCCGGATTCCAATCCGTGTCGACCGATTTTCGATAGTAAACGTGGACCACGGCGTTTCGGTTCTCGTCTCCCCGTATCGGCCACCGAACGGACAGGCTCTGCAAGGTTGCCGGCTCGGGCTGAATTTCACCTGGATAGGATTGATTCGCCTGAGAGCCCTGAGTCCAGACCAGAAGAAAAACTGAAAGCCACTTGAGAAATGTCAAACTATCCTTCCCCCTGCCTCCCTCTGCGTCCACCGCACCTCTGTGTGAAAATCTTTGCGCTGAACGGCCTCCATAATACACGAACCTCGGTCTCAAATTGCGGATGGCACCGAATTGTGCTGTGCTGTACGTACAGCACTCGGATGTGAAAAGGTGATTTGGCTGAAAGCATAAGCGGGTTTCTGATCCTAGAAGACGACACAATAAAAGCAGCACGCCGCACGCGGCTCGTACAAGCACTGTCATTTAAGACGAGAAGGAAAAACATGACCTTAAAACGAATGGATAACGTTCTTATCGTGGTCGACGACCTCGAGGCCGCCAAGGCATTCTTTTCCGAACTGGGTATGGAGCTGGAGAGCGAGACACTAGTTGAGGGAGATTGGGTGGGTCGTGTCATTGGGCTCAAGAATGTCCGAGCCGAACTCGCGCTAATGCGAACTCCGGACGGCCACGCTCGCGTTGAACTGTCCAAGTTCCACAGGCCGGCGGCGGTCAGAACCGAGCCGAAAGATGCTCCGTCGAATGCGCTCGGCATACGGCGCATCATGTTCGCAGTCGAGGATCTCGATGACGTCCTCGCGCGATTGCGGACCCATGGCGCTGAACTGATAGGCGAAGTGGTCGATTACGAAGATATGTACCGGCTCTGTTTCATCCGTGGCCCCGAGGGCATCATCATTGCCCTCGCCGAAGAGCTCAAATAAAGCGCGGTTAGACACGCAGGATGACGGACAGGCTCAAAAGAGCATTAAGACATTGCTGCTGTACCGCGGTAACAGGCGCTTTGACTGTGCACTCCCCATAGGAATCTTGATGAGCAACGAAAAGTCTGAAGGGCACGAACTCCGCGAAGAATACCTGATAGATGCGCCACGCGCAGACATATGGCGTTGCTGGACTGACCCCAGGCTTCTGGAGCAGTGGTTTCACCCGGAGTCGTGGACCACTCAGGTCAAGGTTCTGGAACTGCGCCCTGGAGGTGCATCACGGATCATCATGCGCGGGCCCAATGGCGAAGTGTCAGATGGCATCGGTGTCTTCCTGGAAGTGGTTCCGGAGCGGCGGCTGGTGTTCACAAATGCTTACACCCCAGGATGGATCCCGTCCGGTGAGCCCTCAGAAGCCCCCTTGAGGACGATGATCATCGAAATGTCCGATGAAGGCGATAAAACCCGGTATGTCGTGCGCAGCTTACACTGGAGCGAGGAGGCCAGGAGAAGGCACGAGGAGATGGGATTCCATCGGGGCTGGAAGCAGACAACTCGCCGACTCGAGGTCCTGGCCCGGTCGCTCCAAACCGGCGCCTGACCAGGTACGGATGACCGCTGAGACCGCATTCCCCGTGCGAGAAACTTCAAG
>DATGOF010000498.1:0-7544 GCA_035306285.1 Acidobacteriota bacterium
CTCTCCAGAAACCTGCTGTTCCATTGCTCGGTCTAGCTTCCTGTTGCATCACCATTCACCTGAAGCCCGCATCACTCATTCGAGGGCCGAGTCGCCCGATTACGGGGGGGCCTATACAATAACCTAATTGACGGGCTGGGCAGGCTGAGGGTTTCAAAGGTTCTGTTGGGTATCAACGAGGATCAGTTCGACACCAATCCCTCCACAAAAAAGAAGGGCCCCGAGGGGGCACTGCTGTCTGCCTGAGTATACAAGTAAGAAAAGCGTCCCTCGGGTAGGACAAGTGAGAGCCCGCCGTCAGACGTTCGTTAGCCGTGGCTGCGAGATGAAGACTGGAGAAAAATCATTTGTGAGGGGGCCATAGAAACATCGGTTACGATGTTTCACTAATCTGGGACGCGCCTGGAAGCTATCATCGGATGTTTCTAAAAAACAAGAATCCGGGCGGACGCCCGGATTCTTGTCCTTGGGAGGTCAGGAGACCCGAACCGGAATCTTTTTAACCGATTTCTGGGCCTCCTCGGTCTTCGGCAGCGTGATCTTCAACACCCCGTTCTTAAGCTGGGCTGTGACTTTACTGTCATCTATTTCACCCGGCAACGGAATGGAGCGATGAAAGCTGCCGTAAACACGCTCGTACCGATAACGCTCCTTTCCCTTCTGCTCCTTTTCTTCTTCCTTTTTTCCTCTGATCAGAAGGACTCCGTCCTGGATCGAGATGTCGATGTCCTTTTCATCGATCCCGGGCACTTCCGCAGTGACAACGAACTCATCATCATCTTCAACCACGTCGACCTTGGGGCGGAAAAGGCCGGTTGTCCCATCCACCCAACTCCTCGACAGACCAAAATCATCCCATTCATCCCAGAACCTGTCGAACAGTCTGTTCACTTCCCTCTGAAGGGAAAAGAAGGGATCCTCACTCCTCTCTAGGCTCTGTTCACGAGACCTCCATGGAATTAGACTTCGAATTGCCATACGTTCACCTCCTTATAAGCCGTTAATAATGCGTAAATCATTTAAAAACCTTCCACCGTTTTCGTAAGATCGGGTGGCGCCGTTGTCAAGAAAGACCTCTGGAAGGCGGTGGTAGACAATTTTCGTCGCAGCTCCACGCCGGGTACTGGCCGACCAACCGATCCTTTGTCAAGAGTTTGCCGTTTTTAGCTCCAGTTGGGGCTTTTCCGACTTGAGTGGGGGAAATGACAGCGTCCCGGGCCAACGCACATCGAAAAGGCTTACAGCCCTTCTTCCACTTCAGACAATCTTCGTTTCAGATAGCGCCTCTCCGCATCATTGGAGACCAAATCCAGGGCGTACCGGTAGCAGACAGCCGCCGCTCCGAAGGCCTGCTTTCTCCTGAGAAGGTCGCCCCTGGCTGCGTGGAACAGGTGGTACTGGCTGAGATCTGTTCGAGCCTCTAGTTCTTCGATCAGTTTCAGTCCGGCATCGGGACCTTCTGCCATTGCCACTGCTACAGCCCTGTTCAACGAGACGACTGGCGAGGGCTGGATCTCCTCAAGGACCTTATAGAGCTGTGAGATCTGCTCCCAGTCTGTTTCCTCTGCGCTATTCGCCTGACAGTGCAGTGCCGCAATGGCAGCCTGCAAGGCATACGGCCCCGGTCCGTTGACCAGTGCCTCCTCAACCAGTGGGAGAGCCTCCTCGATTTGCTGTCGATCCCACAAACTTCGGTCCTGTTCTTCAAGAACCACCAGGTCGCCCCTATCGTCGACGCGTGCATTCCTTCGAGAATCATGAAGCAACATCAGTGCCAGTAGGCCGATCACCTCAGCCGCGGACCGAGAATCCATGAGTTGCTTCAGGAGGCGGGTCAGTCGGATCGCTTCCCGACAGAGTTCCCCGCGGATCAAGGGCTCTCCCGAGGTCGACAGATATCCCTCATTGAAGATCAAATAGAGTACTGCCAGCACAGGCTCAAGGCGCTCGTCCAGCTCCTGCCCTTGAGGAACCCTGAAGGGGATGCCCGCTTCGCGGATCTTGCGCTTGGCGCGCACCAACCTTTGCGCCATCGTCGGAACAGGCACCAGGAAGGCACGCGCAATCTCGGACGTTTCGAGGCCTCCCAGCATCCTCAAAGTAAGGGCCACCTGGCTCTCCATTGACAGCGCCGGATGACAGCACGTGAATATCAGTCTCAAACGGTCGTCCGGGATCTCGTCCAGATCATAATCGGGTTCTGCGATGAGCTGGCCGAGTTCCGAAGACTTGTAGTCTTCGAGCTTTTTCTCCAAGCGAGTACGGCGGCGAAGGCGATCAATAGCCTTGTTTCTAGCAGTGCGAATCAGCCATGCCCGGGGAGAGTCCGGTACACCGGACACGGGCCAGCGATCAGCGGCAGCTAGAAATGCCTCCTGGGTCGCCTCTTCCGCCAGGTCAAAATCTCCAAAAATGCGGATGAGGGTAGCCAGGATTCGGCTACAGTCGCTACGATAGGAACGGTCAATCGCCGTACCGGTATCTGCAGGCATTGCTTCATTCTAAGACAAACTTTAGAGGGGATGTCGATTCAACCTGTCACTATTCGACTTATCTGACGGAGAGGCTTTATGAAATACATGCTGCTAATTTACATGAACGAAAACGCGATGACTGAAGAGGAGTACATCAAGTGTTATAAAGAGTCCGCTCAACTGGCCCATGATCTTCATGCAAAGGGACAGTATTTGAGTGCGAGTCCATTGCATCCGGTTTCGACCTCCACCTCTGTGCGGGTACGAGAGGGAAAACGTCTTGTCACCGACGGCCCTTTTGCTGAAACCCGAGAGCAGTTGGGCGGCTACTACCTGGTAGACGCGACCGATCTGGATGAGGCCATCAAGATTGCAGAACGCATTCCTGTAGCTCGGGTTGGCACCGTCGAGATTCGCCCGGTCCTCGAGGTAGATGGTCTTCCCAACTAGCAGCATCAATTAAATTCAAGGAGATCAATGATGGAAGAAACAAGAACTGAACACCCCGGTCCTGCAATGGAACCTCAAAAGGAGCATGAGTGGTTGCAACGGCTTGAAGGGGAGTGGACGTTCCGAGTTGAGATGGAAGACGGCTCCGGCGAGGGATCTCAAGAGTTCCACGGGCGAGAGACAATAAGACCTCTGGGCAAATTGTGGGTAATAGCCGAAAGCGCAGGGGAGGTCCCAGGAGGAGGTACAGCCAGTTCCATGATGATACTTGGCTACGATTCCGAGAAAGGTGAATTCGTAGGGACATTCGTATCCTCGATGATGGCCCACCTCTGGGTTTATAAGGGTGGCCAGCTCGACGAAGCGGGACGGGTGCTGTCGCTCTATGCAGAAGGTCCTGACATGACAACTCCCGGAAAAATGAGTCTTTATCGCGATGAGATCGAATGGAAGGACGAAAATCGGAGAACTCTTTCTTCCTTTATCCAAACAGCAGACAACCAATGGACGCGATTCATGACGGCTCACTATGAACGTCAAGGGTAGACGATTTACAACCAAGAATTAGAAAAGGCACAGGGGGAGGAGACGGTCTATGAGTAAGGTTCGGGTACTGGTGGGAACGCGTAAGGGTGGCTTTATCCTTACAGCAGACGGAAAGCGTGAACAATGGGAGGTAAGCGGACCCCACTTCGGAGGCTGGGAAATCTATCATATGAAAGGTTCTCCCGTAGATCCCAATCGCATCTACGCATCTCAGACGAGTAGCTGGTTCGGGCAGGTGGTCCACCGTTCTGATGACGGAGGGAAGAGCTGGGAGACGGTAGGCAACGAGTTTACCTACAAAGGAGATGCCGGTACACACCAGTGGTATGACGGGACAGCCCACCCCTGGGAATTCGCCAGAGTGTGGCATTTCGAACCCTCGTTACATGACCCCGATGTAGTTTATGCGGGTGTTGAAGATGCCGCCATCTTCAAATCCACGGACGGCGGTCAGACCTGGAGCGAGTTACCTGGTCTTCGCGGTCACGGGACGGGGCCTTCCTGGCAACCGGGAGCGGGAGGCCTATGCTTGCACACAATCATTATTGATCCTACTAACCATAATCGGATTTATATTGCCATTTCATCAGCGGGAGCTTTCCGAACCGATGACGGTGGCAACACGTGGAAGCCGATAAACCGTGGGCTTCGTTCAGATTTTTTGCCCCAGCCTGAAGCCGAAGTGGGCCACTGTGTCCATCGCATTGCTCTCCATCCTTCACGTCCCGAAGTGCTCTATATGCAGAAGCACTGGGATATTATGCGTAGCGATGACGCTGGTGACTCATGGTATGAAGTCAGTGGCAATCTGCCCTCCGACTTTGGTTTTCCGATCGCCGTTCATGCGCACGAGCCCGAAACGATCTACGTCGTACCGATTAAGAGTGATTCGGAGCATTTCCCACCTGACGGCCGGCTTCGCGTCTATAGAAGCCGGACTGGAGGAAACGAATGGGAGGCCCTCACCGCCGGCCTTCCACAGGAGAATTGCTACGTTAACGTGCTGAGGGACGCGATGGATGTCGATAGGCTCGACTCCTGCGGCATCTACTTTGGAACCACGGGAGGACAGGTTTACGCTTCTGCGGATTCGGGAGACACCTGGAAAGCGGTCGTGGAGCATCTGCCACCCGTTCTTTCTGTGGAGGTACAGACACTGTCATGATTCGGGTACAGCTTCCCTATCATTTGCGCAACCTGGCAGCGGTCCAGGGTGAAGTAGAGATCGACGTCGCGGGCCCTGTCACGCAGCGCACGATTCTGGACGCTCTTGAGGCGCACTACCCTATGCTTCGGGGAACAATGCGGGATCATGTAACGAAGCAACGGCGAGCTTTCGTCAGATTCTTTGCCTGCGGCAGAGACGTTTCGCATGAATCGCAGGATGCACCTTTACCTCCGGAAGTCGCCGATGGGACGGAACCCTTCCTGGTACTCGGCGCCCTGGCTGGCGGATAGGAGTCGGAGCAAAGGCAATGAGCTACATCCTATGGTTGATTCAGAGTCTCCTGGCAGTGGTGTTTTTATTCGCCGGCGGAGTTAAGCTTTTCCTCCCGCTCGAGATTCCTCCGGAACATACTATGCCCCCGGAGTGGTTTCTGCGCTTTATCGGGCTCGCTGAAGTGACGGGAGCACTTGGTCTGATTTTGCCGGCAACCCTAGGCATTCGACCCGGCCTTACCCCGCTTGCGGCCGCCGGACTGGTTGTGATCATGATCGGGGCCACCTCTCTGACGGCCATCAATTTCGGTGTTTCGGCCGCCATGTTTCCCTTTGTGACGGGTCTGTTTGCGGCTTTAGTAGCCTTTGGTCGCTGGCGTCTGGCACCATTCCGGCAGCGCCAGCCCACACCATAGGTGGAATAGGCATTCTAACCGTAGAGACGCAAGGAACACAGAGGAAGACGTGCGTTGCAAAATGCAGCAAGGCTACGTCTGTATCCTCTGTGCCTTCGTGGTTAAGAATAAGACGTGTCAGTTGGCAAGGATGCCTGTCGCCACCTGCTCCGCCGTGAGTTCTCGAACAACAGTCGGTCTCCAGAAGCAGATGTGTCCAACCGATTCGAGCCAGTACTCTAGATCGAATTCGACAAACAGTGGTCCACCATCACAGACTTCGGCAGCCACATCGACAAATCCGGTGAACTCATCGACGTGCCACGAATAGACCGGGCTCCCCAGTTCAGTCATATTACGGTTGTAACCACCGTCACCTCGTGCAATAGTCCCGGTTACGATCGGGCCTTCAAGGGGATTAGCCAGAACCTCTCGAGCTTCCGCGATGTGGTCTGGATCGGATAACGCCAGAATAAAAGTCTCTGACGTTCTATTGCCATACTCTGGATAGCCAATCAGAAAATAGGCGCGGTTCGGATCCACGTCCAAAGTGGTAGGTTCAGCCGCAAATGCGGTACTGGACAGAAGTTTATCCGATTGATCCTGAGCAAGTAGGATCGCCCCCAGTCGATTGTCACCTTCGATTAAGAAGGAACTGATCCCTTCTAGTCCAGGGAACAGGTCAGATAGAAGCTTGGCTTCTGTCCCATGTAGATTCATTGAGACAATCTCGGAAGCCAGCAGCTCGCCTGCTTCATTGTAGGCAGAGACAGTAGCGTCCACATCCGTATCGCCAAAGTTCGTAATTGCAAGACCTGTCCATCGGACCTGATTCTGGTCAGGCACGTCGATGCCCATGCGCTGACTGGCCACAGGGCTGATCGAGACCGTGGTGGTGCTCTCGTAGCTGTATTCGACTCGGATCCCGAGAGCGGGGTGGTCGTCGCTTTCCAGCACCGCAGAAGTGGCATTGGGAACTTCCTGGCCTAGGTCCACTCTCTCTGTTGCACCTGGTGGGATTTCGTAAGCTCGTTCAATTCCGCTCGGCTCGAGTGGAGTGAAGTAACGAATGTGCACTCCTTGCTCCTGAGAGCTTCCACTGGTCAGTACTAGCGTGGTCGTCCAAGGAGCAGGCGCGATATAAGGGATATAGTAATGGCGCTGAGCCTGAGCTGAAGTAATGGTGACCAGGCTGCAGGAAACCAGTACAGCGGCCAGAAACTTCCACTTCAAGTGGAGCCTTAATTGACTGACTTTCACAACGTTCCTCCTCTTTGTCAGTGACTTCACGATGTAAGCAATAGCGGCCTCCTTAATCGTGGTGGGCCGCCCGGATGTTGAAGCGCGAAACCTTTCTTTATCCGATCGTCGCAGCACCTATCTTTGGGACTACGTGGTCCTTTTGATTCCAACGACTGGTCTATGGTCATGAGAAACAGTTGGACGGAAGCTGGAAATTTTTAGTTCACCAGTGACCGGATCGGCGAGTGCTTTCCGCATGTACTAGTGAAAGCGGGCCTGCGGCAGCGGACTGCCCTAGGCTTGAAAGAAACCACCAACGGTAACCGGAGGTAGAAGACCCGTGGTAATGACAGAACCTCAGACAGAATTCGATCAACAGAAAGCAGAAGCTTTTGCAGAGCTTTTATTGAACGCCCTCAACCATGCAGGGCTTTGCCTGATGGCCTCAGTCGGTCATCGAACTGGCCTCTTCGATGCGATGCGTGCGCTTCCGCCCAGCACGTCAACTGAGATCGCAAGAGCTGCCTCCCTGAATGAACGTTACGTTCGGGAATGGCTGGGTGCAATGGTCACTGGTGGAGTCATCGAGTTCGATCCCCACTCCGGTAAGTTCTTTTTGCCTCCGGAACATTCCGCTTTTTTAACCCGTGCTGCCGGAGGCGACAACCTGGCGGTTTATACCCAGTTCATCGCCAGTCTTGGCAGTGTAGAAAGTGAGATCGTCGAATGTTTCAGACATGGAGGGGGCGTCCCCTATTCCCGGTTCCCACGTTTTCACGAAGTAATGGCAGAGGACAGCCATCAGTCAGTCGTGTCCTCCCTAGAGTCGGCGGTGCTTCCTCTCGTCCCGGGATTAAAGGACTCTCTTGAACGGGGGATTTCGGCACTTGACCTGGGCTGTGGTCGAGGACTTGCATTCCTGCGCCTGGCAGAGCTCTTTCCCAGAAGCCAATTTCGCGGGTTGGATCTTTCCGAGGAAGCGGTCGAGTGGGCAAAC
>DATGOF010000499.1:0-2137 GCA_035306285.1 Acidobacteriota bacterium
TGAAATATTTATAACAATTGGTGTGGATTCAATGTTTCGATTTTCAATCAACCTGATTACTGTTGTTTTGATCTTTTCTTCTATCAGTCCTCTTTGGGCGGAGTTTCGACTGGGCGCGATAGTTGAAGACATCACTCCAGAAGTGCTTCCCGTCCTTATCAATGGTGGTATGCTCTCGAGAAGTGCCGACGAAATCCATACTCCGATACATGCAAGAACGTTCGTAATTGGAAACGAAGACGAGCGTATGGCAATCGTCATCGTTGATTCCTGCATGATGCCTCGGGACCTGTTAGATGAGGCCAAGCGTAGGGCATCGGAACGGACCGGCATTCCCATCGAGAATATGCTGATTTCGGCTACCCATGCCCATTCTGTTCCGTCCACATTTGCCGTCCTGGGAACCGAGGCCGATGCCAATTACGTTCCCTTCCTCATCGAGAAGCTGGCTGACGCTATCACAAAGGCAGCCGAGAGGATGGTACCGGCCAGAGTGGGATGGGCTGTGGGGGATGCCGCCGACTATACGGCTGTTCGACGCTGGGTGCGCCGGCCCGACCGAATGCAACTGGATCCTTTCGGCAACCGAACTGCCCGGGCGAATATGCATCCTGGATATCGCAGTCTCGATGCTACGGGTCCGGCGGGACCAATCGATCCCGACCTTTCCGTCATTGCCTTCCAGTCACTTAGCGGAGAGCCACTTGCACTGCTGGCTAATTTCTCTATGCACTACTATGGTGCACCTTCCGTGGGTGCTGATTACTTTGGGCTCTTTTCGGAAAAAATTACTGAAAAGATTACCGGCCAGAAGAGTAGTCAGACCGGCTTCGTGGCAGCAATGTCCCAGGGAACCAGCGGAGATATTTACCTGCGAGACTACTTGAAACCCGAGCCTGACGAGCCACCCCATGACATTTCCAGCTACACGGACGCCCTGGTCGAGATTGCTCTTGGTACCTATCGGCGGATCGAATACCAAGAGAATCCCCCCGTCGCCATGGCCGAGGCCAAACTTCCGCTTCGCTATCGCATACCCGACAAACAACGCCTTCACTGGGCCTGGAGCGTCGTTTCACAGATCGGAGGCGATACGTCGAAGGACCGTACACAAGTTTATGCGCGCGAGGCGATTATTCTCGACAAGTTGCAAGAGACAGAGATTATTCTGCAAGCTCTCCGCATTGGAGATCTGGGCATCACGGCAATGCCCAATGAGGTGTATGCTCTTACCGGGCTGAAACTCAAGGCATGGAGCCCCTTTTCAACGACGGTGAATATCGAACTGGCTAATGGAGCCGAGGGTTACATCCCTCCTCCCGAACAGCACCTGCTGGGAGGCTACAATACCTGGCCGGCCCGCTCCGCCGGACTCGAGGTAGAGGCTGAGCCAAAGATCGTCGAGACTGTGCTCAGCCTTCTCGAAACCGTTGCCGGAAAGCCGCGGCGGCCGATTAAGCTTCCTGATGGTCCTGCGGTTCAGGCTACAAAGAAGCTCTCGCCACTGGTCTACTGGAGAATGGACGAATTTAATGGGCCACGAATCGAAGATTCGGTTCGGCACACCGACGGAGTATATGAGTCCGGTGTCGTCTACTACCTGGACGGCCCACGATCAGACCTCTATCGGGACGATGGGAAGCTGAACCGATCTCCGCATTTTGCCGGTGGGCGTGCGCGGGCGTACATCGAAGAACTCGGAACCAATTACTCCATCTCTTTGTGGTTCTGGAACGGCATGCCGAACAACGCACGAGAGGTGACCGGTTACCTTTTTTCACGCGGTCACGATTACGCCTTCGGTGGCGCGGGTGAACACCTGGCGATTGGGGGCAACTCCGGCAATACGGGAAGAATCGTCTTCAGCTCCAGTGACGGAAAGGAAGAAGTCGCTGTGAGCGGAAAACAGGTGATTGAGCGCTGGACCTGGAATCATCTGCTGCTCGTTCGCGAAGGCGCCAGGGTGCGTATTTATCTGAACGGCCAACTCGAAGCTGAGGGGAATGTTCCATCCAGCGTTGCCGCTAATGTCGGTCAAATCTTTGTGGGAGGCCGCAACGACAGCTTCAGCAACTTTGAAGGACGTGTTGACGAGGTGGCCATTTTCGATCGAGCATTAAGTAATGACGAGGCGATA
>DATGOF010000500.1:0-5060 GCA_035306285.1 Acidobacteriota bacterium
CTGATCGTCTATGCGCCAGTTCAAACCGACCGTACCGCCGAATCACTGACTGAACTGGCAAAAGAACTCAGAGAAATCCTTGGTAGTCGGCCCCCCACACCCGATGAGCTGGACAAGACAAAAAACCGAAGGATCTTGAGCCTGCCGGGACGCTGGGAGACTAATTCGCAGGTTCTCAATGCCCTGGCTGAGATTGTGCAGTATGAGTTACCTGAGGATTACTATGAGAAGTATCCCGGGATGATTCAGGCGCTTGATCTGGAAACTATCTCATCTGCCGGAAAGACTCTTATCCATCCAGATCGTTTCGTGTGGGTTGTGGTCGGAGATTTGCAGTCGATTGAGAAGAAGGTTCGAGATCTTAATCTTGGGCCCGTCGAGGTGATCAGCCTGGCTGGTTTTTAAGTGTTCATTTAGTTTAAGGGTTGCGAAAGCGCTAGCCTGCGAAAAGCCCTGGTCGGCAGGCCGGGCTCTTGTTCGGGCCAAGGAAATCTGTTCCTCACAGTCGTATTCCTTTCTTCCCATGGAAGAACGGCGGCCGGCCGGTCGGCTGCTTCAGGGTCTGACATAGATTGGATTGGAGATGATCCAGGGCTTTCCTTCGATGAGTGACGGTGGCTCAAGCAGATAAACTTCGACCCGGTAGGCACCGGCTTCCCTCGCCGGGTGGGCAAACCGGGTTCCTTTCAGCTCTTTTTCAAGGGAACCATTGCGGTAAAGCTGAAAGCGGCTGGGGAAGGGCGACTGAAATACCAGCGTTGTGCCGGGGGGGACAGTGGAGCCCATTGGAAAAGATCGCCCTTGGGCCCGAGCGTGAAATGAGAATCCGGTTGCGTCAGCCAGGCCCTCGAAAGCAATATAGCTCGAGCCGCCCGCGACGGCATCCAGAATCGTTTCCTGGCTGACTTCCTCCTCAGGGTCCAATACGACACGATTAGTCACGAATCGGAGCGTATATTCGTAGGGATCCACCAGGAGCGAGAACAGGCGCTGGCCTGCTGCTGTCTGGAGGATAATCCCAACATTCTGGTGAGCATCGTTGCCTGCAGTTGCCGCAATCTTTCGACTCGGGAGCAGGCTGTCCCACAGAGCTACATGCCCCCGCTGCACGTCCCAAAGGTGAAAATAAAAGAGATCAGGGTAGAAGAGCTGGTGGTACAGAAAATTGATCCATTGGACCAGGCTCTGTTTCTGCTCCGCATTTTCATGCATGTTATAGATTTCAAGAGCAGTTACTGCTGGTGGAATCACCGGGCTCTCTTGATTCAACCGTGAGAGCTCCGTCAAGACCTGTATAGAGTGCTCGCCGACTGTGAGATAGCGATAGCTGTCGCGGGTTTCTTCGCGCCCATAAATGGCGGTCAGTTCCGGGTCTACAATTTTCAAGAAGATCTCAGGTTCGCGCGGATGCTCGGTAAAGATGATGTAGTCATAGTCGAGGCGGCGTGCCACTTCAAGAATCTCAGGATAAGTTGCGAGGCTATGGCCTCCCGCGGCGCTGTGCACGTGTAGGGTGCCACGAAGATCCTTAAAGGGCACCGGTGGAACCTTCGATGCGGGTAGCTGGGCGAGGTACTGACGGAGTTCGCGGCTCTGGCAAACCTTATAGATGAACGGAAGCTGAAGGATCAAGAGAATGAGAAGGAGCCGCCGCAGGAACCTGGAGGTTCGGGCTTTCTTTTTGGGCGGACCAAAGGGGAGGGTTTCGGTCGGTAACTCACCAGGGTCGCCTGCTCGATAGTGCTTTTGCACCCGGGTTCCGGACTGGTAGATCGGCCGGCGGATTACGCTCAACAGCTTATCTCGTGATATTGGTGCTTCGATTCGTTGCACATGGGAAGCCCCGTTAAAGAATATCGAGGATTCTTCCCACAGGCTGTAAGGCCACCCCATGCGCGTGCATTATAGCAATTGGACGGGGTCCAACCTTGTGAAGGTCTGTCGTCAGGAACCTGGCCAGGAGGCAACCAACCCGTGCGACGAAAAGCTGCCGGCCGTGCAGACGATGGCCAGAGACAGAAATCCAGGGCAATACTCTCCACCATCGTTGGATCACTTATAGGCGGTTTTCTTTTCTCGAATGTGGTCTTTCCACTATCATGGTGCGATGGCCTGGTTCAAAAGAGAAAAGGCACCACTAAAATCGGCCAACGAAGAGGAACGTACCGTCCGAACAGAAGGCCTCTTCACGAAATGTGAAGCGTGCAAGAATGTCATTTGGAAGAAGGACCTCGAGGCGAACCTCTTTGTTTGTCCCAAGTGTTCACATCACTTTCGTATCGATGCACGACAGCGGCTTCAATTTTTGCTTGATGACGGTGAATACGAAGAGTTCGACCGCGGTATTCGCTCCGCTGATCCTCTCCAGTTTTTCGACCGGAAAAGTTATTCTGAACGACTCGAGGAGGCCATCAAGACAACCGGTTGCAATGAAGCGGTCGTGAATGCAGTCGGCCGGATCCGTGGACACGAAGTGGTTTGCTCGGTCATGGAGTACAAGTTCATCGGCGGCAGCATGGGGTCAGCCGTCGGTGAGAAAATTACACGCTCGGTTGAGCGAGCTCGCAAAGAGAAAAAAGCACTGGTGATTGTCTCGGCATCGGGCGGAGCTCGCATGATGGAAGGCGTGCTGTCTCTGATGCAGATGGCTAAGATCAGTGCTGCTTTGGCTCACCTTCATGATGCTCGAATCCCCTATATTTCTGTTCTTACCGATCCGACCACGGGTGGCGTCACCGCAAGCTTTGCTATGCTCGGCGACCTGAACATTGCCGAACCAGGAGCGTTGATTGGGTTTGCAGGTCCTCGCGTTATTGAGCAGACCATCCGGCAGAAGTTGCCGGATGGATTCCAGAGGAGCGAGTTTCTGCTTGAACACGGCATGTTGGATGCAGTTATTTCGAGGAAGGAACTACCCGACTTTATCGGTTCATGGCTGCGCTTCATGCGCGTCTCTTGAACAAACCAGGCCCCGGTGATCGCTTAGCCGGATTGCCTTGCGTGCGCTAAGTCGCCTCCGCCCGTGACCGACATTACAAAGACAGAGCAGATCCTCCCCATGAATTATCAGGAAAGCCTGAACTACCTCGAACGATTGGGTAATGAAGTCCTGACGATGCGTTTCGGCCTGGAGACGATGGAGGGCTTACTGGCCCACCTCGGGCATCCCGAGCTCAGTTATCCCAGCATATTAGTTGCCGGCACGAATGGAAAAGGCTCGGTCGCACGTTTCCTCAATTCGGTGCTGGATTCCTGTGGACTCCGGACGGGTCTGTATACCTCTCCTCACCTGGTCAAGGTTCTTGAAAGATTTGTCTGTGGCCGACAAACCATTGATCCCGAGTCTTTTGCCGGCTATCTATCCCGAGTGGTGGAGGCCATTGAAGGCCTCAATTTGCCGGGACACCCTACTTTTTTTGAGACACTGACCGCCGTAGCATTTCTCTTCTTCAAAGAGAGGAAAGTGGACCTGGCTGTCCTTGAAGTTGGAATGGGCGGCCGCCTGGACAGTACGAATGTCGTGGATCCGGTCCTTTCCATTATTACTCCGATTGGGATGGACCATATGCAGTATCTGGGTGATACGGTTGAGGAGATTGCCCGCGAGAAGGCCGGAATAATGAGGAAGAACCGCCCAATTCTGGTGGCCCCTCAAACCGAGCCGGTTGACAAGGTGCTGCGTGAGGAAGCCAGAAGGCACGGAAGTCACCTGGAGGAACTCGACCTTGATAGGGTTGAGGTCCTAGACTCCACTGATGGACGCTACTGTTTTCGCTATCACGGACAATCCTTTCAGCTCCCTGTTTACGGGCATCACCAGGTTCAGAATGCCGTCTTGGCCATCAGAGCAACCGAAATACTGAACCACACGGGATTCGAACTTCCGTTGCCTCGAGTCAGAGATGGAATTGAGAGCTCCGTACTCGCCGGCGCTTTGCAGAAGATCTGCAGCCACCCGGCGGTTTTTCTCGACGGCGGCCATAATCCTGATGCAGCACGGCTGCTTGCCGATTTCGTGGTGAAGCACACCAAGCGTCCGCGTGCGCTCGTGATGGGGATGATGAAGGATAAGGACTATTGCAAGGTGCTCGGGATTCTTTCCTCCTGTATGGATCAGATCTTCTTTACAAGGATCGACTCGGAGAGAGCCCTCGACCCGAGAGAGTTAAGGACTGCTTGCCCGAGGGGACAGGTTGTTGAACGGCCGGAAGAAGCCTACCACCAAGCTCTTCAGGGGGCAAAAACGGTCATTGTAACCGGGTCCTTTTATCTTGTCGGCCAGATCCTCAGGTCGCTCGGACGCCAGGCCTCTGAGGCTTGATTTTCCTCCTTCAAACCCGGCCGGCGCGAGCCTGCCACTACTCAATCTCCGCTAGTACCTGCCCGGCTGCTACATCGTCGCCCTCTCTCAGGGCACACTGAACGATTGTGCCATCGCGTGGAGATTTGATTTCGTTTTGCATCTTCATGGCTTCGACGATGAGAAGCCCCTCACCCTTTCGGACGGAATCTCCGCTCTTCTTTAATACTCGAATGACCCTTCCCGGCATTTGCGTCTTGATAACCGTGGGAGCATCGAAAGATGCGTCACTTCCTTCAGGGAGGAGCCGATCTCTTGGATTGAAAATGTCAATTTCACAACCAGCGTTGTGCCATTCCACAATGACCCGGTCTTCGTCATCGGTTCGTACCATCAGGTCAAATACTTGCTGATCCTTTAGCAGGGTCCACCGCTCGCCTGTTCTGCAAAGAAGCTCTACTTCGGTCTCCTCCAGTTTCCCATCAGGATGCTTTACGCTGATACGGAATCGTCTCTCGCTTTCATTCCGTGAGGTGGAGCAATGGATATCGATTTCAAAGGCCTGTTCCTCTATTCGAGTGTGGAGCTTCATATTCTCAAGAATGGCCGGTAAGCATCTCGCCAACGGCTTTGCTGTTTAGTGGCTGGTTTTTTGCGTGGCCGCATCACGTACTCTATTGCGGCGGCCATGAGAGGTGTTACGGGGAACCCGGGAATGCACGTCGCGCTTCTACTTTCCTGGAGACTGTGCTCTTCAATG
>DATGOF010000501.1:0-2854 GCA_035306285.1 Acidobacteriota bacterium
ATTTTTCCTCCATTAAACTCGGCCACCACGTCACGCTTGTTTAGGCTTTGAAAGTGACAGACCTGTGGAGTACACTCTGTGGGTAAGAAGACAGCTTCCTTCGTGGCTTTAAGTTGTTGTGGCATAAAAACTTTTTACCACGAAGGGCTGTCTTTTTTCTTACCTCTTGAGAAATGCGGGTTAGCACCGGCCGCTCCCTGACGGTGAATCGTGGTTGTGATGCCAAAGTCCCGGACGCCACCACTCCAGCTCGACCCCCAAGACTGGTGTAAGGCTTCCCCATCACATGCTTGCAATTGCTGGATCAGGAACTTGATCAGACCCTCTGAACCTCAAGGATATTCTGATACAGCCTTTCGTATTGGCCAACGATATTCTTACTGTCAAACTGGAGCGCCCTTGTCCTTGCATTTTGCCGGAAAGCTTCAAAGCGAGACTCGTCGGTCAGCAGCCATATCGCTTTCTCGGCCATTTCGTCGATAGCTCCTACCGGACAGAGAAAGCCATTGACTCCATCTTCGACCACTTCGGGGAGCCCTCCTATGGCTGTACCGATAACCGGCACTGAGCAAGAGAGTGCTTCCAGTGCAACCAGTCCAAAGCTCTCCTCCTCACTGGGAAGGAGCAGCAGATCAGAGCAGCTCAACAGCCGTTCGATATAGTCCTGCTCACCCAGAAAGAAAACCTGGTCAGTCAAGCCAAGTTCTTCCACCAGTTCCTGAGCAGGAAGGCGCTCCGGCCCCTCTCCCACCATCAGTAGCCTGGCTGGAATCGATTCGCGAATCTTGGCGAAGACCCGAACCACATCAACGACCCGCTTCACCGGCCGAAAGTTGGAAGCATGAATGATCACTTTTTCATCAGGCCCGGCGAAATACTCGCGAGTGCACTCGGACTGACCGCGTTGAAAACGTTCAGTATCTACGAAATTGAAGATGGTGTGGATCTCTCGGTCAATGTTAAAAAGCGCATGGGTCTGATCTCGCAAGTATCGAGAGACAGCGGTTACGGAGTCGGCCTGTTCGATGCTGAACTTAACGACCTGGTAAAAGGAGCGATCGAGTCCCGTTAAGGTGATATCGGTTCCGTGCAGCGTTGTCACCGTCTTGATGGGATGTTCTTGTTTCAGCATCTCCCGAGCAAGAAAAGCACTGGTGGCATGTGGTACGGCATAGTGTGTATGGACCAGATCCAGACCATCTTTTTGAGCAATCTCGACCAGCTTAGCGGCCAGTGCCAGGGCATAGGGTGGATATTTGAACAAGGGGTAAGTGGCGACTTCGACCTCATGAACGACCACGCTGTGGTGGAAACATCGCAGTCGAAACGGGATTGCGTAACTGACGATATGGATATGATGTCCGCGTTCTGCCAGACCCAGGGCCAATTCAGAGGCGATTACCCCGCTTCCTCCGTGGGTAGGGTAACAGACGATTGCAATATTCACATTTTCTCCTGTGCAGGCGACAGAGTCGTAGTTTCTGCTTCCTCCGGCTCCTGACGACCCACCACCAGCTGGTCACGGTATTGCAGCTGATAGAGTTTAAAGTAAATTCCCCGTTTGGCCAGCAATTGTTGGTGCGTCCCCTCTTCTTTGATCTCTCCTTTGGAAAGAACGACGATACGATCGCAATGCTGGATCGTAGAAAGTCGATGAGCGATAATGAGCGATGTTCTTCCTTTCATCAAAGTTTCAAGCGCATCCTGGATCAGCATTTCGGTCTCTGTGTCAACTGATGAGGTCGCTTCATCGAGTACGAGGATCCTGGGGTCGTGTGCCAGTGCTCTGGCAAACGCCAGCAGCTGACGTTGTCCCACCGAGAGCGAACTCCCGCGTTCCGACACCTGACTTTGATACGAGTCAGGGAGCTCTTCAATGAAGTGCTCCGCATGTACTTGCCGAGCTGCTTCAATCATCTTTTCCCTGGGAACCGGGTGGGCCCAAAGGCGGATGTTTTCATCGACCGTACCGCTAAACAGAAAGACGTCCTGAAGGACAACTGCAATTGACTGGCGCAGCTGGTCCAGATCGAGGTGGCGAACATCATGGTCGTCGATCAGGACCGCTCCTTCCTGAACGTCGTAGAATCGACAGAGAAGATTGATGAGGGTCGATTTTCCTGATTCCGTCGGACCTACAATAGCGACCTTTTCACCGGGTTGAATGGTCAATTGGATGTTTTTCAGTACCGGTGTATCCGCATTGTAGGCGAAAGAGACGTTTCTGAACTCGATTTTGCCGCGGATTTCGTCGATTCGAATCGGATTTACCGGCGGAACGATCTGCGAGTGCGTATCCAACAGCCTGAAAATCCTCTCAGAACTCGCCATTGCGCTTTGAAGGATATTGAACTTTTCACTCAGGTCGCTGATTGGTTTATAGAAGCGTTCCGAGTACTGGATGAATGCTACCAATACGCCCAGCGTTACTGTACCGTCCAGTGTTCTCATGCCCCCGTACCAGACAATCAGTGCGATGGACAGGGCACCAATCAAATTCACGACGGGATAATAGACCGCGTAATAGAAGATTGAAGCTAGGTTGGCATCCAGGTGCTCTCTGTTTCGGATGTCGAATTCCTTCTGCTTTCTCTTTTCTTGAGTGAATACCTGGACAATCGCCATCCCGGTAATCGTTTCCTGCAGAAAAGCATTTATGGCTGCGATCGCGGTTCGCACTCTGCGATACGAGTCGCGTACCTTTATCTTGAAGATCATGGTTGCCACGAACAGGAGCGGGATGACGGCGAAGGTGACCAGAGCTAGCCTCCAGTCCAACCAGAGCATGATAACGACGATCCCAAATAGCGCAACGACATCGCCGAAGATGCTCACTACCCCGGACGTGAACAGC
>DATGOF010000502.1:0-3778 GCA_035306285.1 Acidobacteriota bacterium
CGCCTGGAAACCGGGCAGGCACCGGCTTGCTTTCACTCGTGCGTGGGAAGAATACGTTATCTAGGTGTCCTTCTTTATGACGCTGATCGGATTCAAGAGACTGCCCTTCGTCCGGACCACGAACTGGTTGATGCGCACAGAGAACTGATCCTCGATCCGTTTGATCCGGCCATCATTGCGCGTGCAAAAGAGAACGGCATTCACGACAGTGTCTTGGAGGCGGCGCAGAAGTCCCCCGTTTATAAGTTTGTAAAAGAGTGGAAGCTGGCACTGCCGCCCCATATCGAGTACCGGACGCTTCCCATGCTCTTTTACGTTCCACCGCTCTTGCCGGTTATGTCGAGTTTCGACGGAAAGACCTTGAAGAGCCTGTCCGAAGGGATATTTCCAGATTTCGATCGGGCGCGTGCTCCGATCGCCTACATGGCCAATCTTTTCGCAGCCGGTAACAGTGGCAAGGTTCGTTACGTACTGAAGAAACAGATGGCCGTCAGGACTTATCGCAGAGCAGTCACCGTTGGTGACGTGAGCATGGAGAAAGCCGAACAGATGTTGATCGAGGCGGGCTCTACCATCGAAGAAGCGGAAGCAATCTATAAGCTGACATCGCTGGCGCGACTGGAGGATCGCTTTGTGATTCCGCCAGCCCATCGAGAGGAAGCCGTAGAGATGATGGCTGATCCGCTGGATCACAAACGGGAGACAGGTTTCGGCTTTCGGAAACCCCCGGAAAGAGGTGCCTGATGTGGAGACAAGAGTCGCCAGTCCTGAACAGACGGGAGGATGTGGACGCTGTGGCTGACCCCGGCGCTGAACTCGTCCAGATCACCGGTCTTTCAAATGCGGCCTTCCAACTACGGAGAGAAGAACCGGCATCCGTCGTCGGTCAGGGAGCCTGGAGAAGAAAAATACAAGTTCCTTTCAGGACCGAGAGTCAAGAGCTCGAGGTTACACTCTGCGAGGCATTTTCCCACCTGCTTTCCTATCCTGGTCAAGACTATAAGAGTTGGCTGGAGCTCTGTTTAGCGGAGTTTGATGATACGTCCATTCGAGAGACTCTGGGTGCTTTTGTGGAAGTGGTGCGGACTGAGCCATTGACGACTCTCGAAGAACGTTTTGTGGCGACGTTTGAAATGACTACGAAACGTCCCCTCGAAATCGGGTGGCACCTTTACGGAGAGCAGTACAAGCGGGGAGAGTTTCTGGTGAAGATGCGGAATATGCTTCGGGAGCATCAGGTAGAGGAGAGTCAAGAGCTGCCCGATCACCTGAGTCACTGTCTGAAGCTTCTGCCGAAGATGGAAGATGACGATGCCTGCGCGTTTCTTGCGCACTATCTGCTGCCGGCACTCGAGAGGTTACTTCGCGGATTCCAGGACGAGAATGACCCTTACCGCAAGCTACTGGTCGCCCTCCGCCAGTTTCTCAGCCTGCCGGTTATTCCGATTAAAGGAGGTGAGGCATGAGTTATCTGGATATGCTATTTTTTGCGGTATTGCCGTATCTGGCAGTATTCACACTGATTATCATCTCGGTTTTGCGCTACGCCAAACTGGGTTTTACCTATTCGAGCCTTTCGTCTCAGTTTCTCGAGAACAAACAGCATTTCTGGGGCCTTGTCCCTTTCCACTACGGCATCTTGACGGTCTTGGCTGGACATTTCATTGCGTTTCTTATCCCGCGTGAAATTCTGTGGTGGAACAGCAAACCGGCTCGACTTTACGTTTTGGAGGTCTTTGCTCTAGTAGCGGGAGTAATGGCCCTGGTGGGGTTGATCAACATCGTCGCGCGCCGTTTGACCGTCAGCAAAGTTCGAATGACGACTTCGGTGGCCGACTGGCTTGTCCTCGGGCTACTGCTCTTTTCTGTCGTAACGGGGCTTTACACAGCCCTTTTCTACCGGTGGGGAAGCTCCTGGTTCGCCAGCTCGATGTCACCTTATCTGTGGTCAATTCTAAAATTGAATCCCGATCTATCTTACATCACGCCAATGCCGGCTATATTTAAACTCCACGTCATCGCAGCCTATCTGATGGTGCTCTTGTTCCCCTTTACCCGGCTTGTCCACATCCTGGTGGTCCCTAACCCTTACCTCTGGCGTAAGCCTCAGTTGGTTCGCTGGTACTGGGATCGACGTCGGATTCGCAGGCCTGCTCAGACCTACCGGTGATGAGGCGCTTCCAGAGGTCATATGCTTCGTAGATCGATAGTTGTTCTGATATGGGCAGGATTGGTTCTGGGCACCATCATCTATTTCCAGGGAATCAACCTGAACTTGCCAGATAGAAACCGGGGTTTTGCCCCGAAGCAGCCGATTGCTTTCTCTCATCGGGTCCACAGCGGCGATCTCGGTATCGATTGTCAGTTCTGCCATACTGGTGCCGAGCGGACTCGAATGGCGCTTATCCCAGACGCGGGAACCTGCATGAACTGTCATCGCTTCATCACGGCCGCACGGCCGAAACTGGCCCTGTCGCGAGTCGCTGAAGAGGAGCCAAGCGGTGGTGCTGATGCTCGGGTGTCCCCTGAGCTGCAGAAGCTTTACCAGGCAGTCGGGTTCGATCCGAGAACCGGCCGCTATGATCCGCAAGGCGAAGGCGAGCCGATTCGATGGGTGCGCGTTCATCAGCTTCCAGACCACGTAGTGTTCGACCATCGAAGACATGTTAATGCGGGGGTCGACTGCCGCCAGTGTCACGGGGCCGTCGAAACCATGGAGGTCGTTCGGCAGGTAGAAGATCTGTCTATGGGCTGGTGTGTCAACTGTCACCGCGACGCTAACCAAGGTCGTATCAGTGGTCTGATTGATGTGCAGGCTACGACGGACTGCAGCGCCTGCCATTACTGAGGATGGTTGGATGAAGATGGAATTCATTCAAGAAAAGAGCAGGGCGGGCGTCTTCCCCGGCGCTATTGCGGGCGGAGACATCTGTTCCATTCACTGACCATGAAACCAATCGGACAAGAAATCAAACGAGAAAATTCGGATCAATCGCCGAGCGAAGCCCGGCAGCTGAGCAACGGTGTGCGTCCGGGTGATACACCGGCGCAGTTCATCGAGGAGTTTGCCCGGACACCGGCGGTAACGCGGCGTTCTTTTTTGAATGCGGCCGGGTTTAGTATCTCAGCCTCGATTCTGGCGGCGTGCAGCCAGGGTAGAATCGAAGAGGCTGTCCCGTACCTGATGCGCCCGGCAGAGGTCACTCCAGGCAAAGCCACCTGGTATGCGTCCACCTGCTCCGGATGTAGTGCCGGTTGTGGAATTCTGGTAAAGAATCGGGACGGCCGGCCTATCAAGATTGAAGGGAATCCCGACCATCCTCTTTCCCGCGGAGGAGTCTGCCCTGTTGGCCAGGCTACCGTTCTCGATCTATATGATTCTCATCATTTTCAGCAACCCTACATCGCCGGCGAAGCCGCGGATTGGGAACGAGTCGACCAGGAGATCAGGAGAGAGTTGGATCGCCCACGTGGTGCCGTGTATTTTCTGACAGGCACCATCACGAGTCCAACCACACGAGCCCTCATCAACCGATTCCTGGAGCCCTACGATGATTCGGCGCATGTCACTTACGATCCTGTTTCCTACTCCTCTATTCTCGACGCTTACCATGAGTTGCGAGGAAGCCGCGTGCTTCCTCATTATCATTTCGACCGGGCCGATCTGATCGTCAGCTTTGAAGCCGATTTTCTGGGCACCTGGCTTTCACCGGTAGAGTTTACAAAGTGCTACCGGGCAGGTCGCTCGCTGGCCGGCGATCCGCCTCAGATGTCACGG
>DATGOF010000503.1:0-4175 GCA_035306285.1 Acidobacteriota bacterium
GGGAGCAGATCCGAAATGGCAGTGGGAAGGGAGCTCGTCCACCGTAGAACTTGCTCTGAAGATTGTTGCCGGGGCATTGATGGCAGCCGCTTTAAACGGCTTCTCAAACGGCATCAATCAAATCTTTGATATCGAAGTGGATCGGGTAAACAAGCCTCACCGCCTTCTACCGTCTAATCGAATGACGGTTCAGGAAGCCTGGGCAGTGAGTCTTTTCTGTTTAATCGTTTCTTTGGGACTCGCGGCATGGATCAACTGGCAATGCTTTTCACTGGTGTGTATCGCTGCCCTCCTCACGTATATCTATTCCGCTCCTCCTTTACGAACGAAGTGCCGCGGCTTTCTTGCCAACGTGACTATTGCTATTCCAAGGGGAACACTGTTGATCATTGCGGGATGGACGACTGTCAAAAGTGCTTTGCGTCCCGAGCCCTGGTACATCGGTCTGATATTCGGATTGTTCTTTCTAGGAGCGGTTACAACCAAGGACTTCTCTGATATGGAAGGGGACAAACATACGAATTGCCGGACCTTACCAATCATCTACGGCACACGGCGCGCGATTCAGATTATCAGCCCTTTCCTGATCCTGCCCTTTCTGGCAATAGTACCCCTGGCGATTGGGGGGCTACTGGAAGGAAATACATGGCTGTTAACTCTGCTGGGGATCCTGCTGGCGAGTTGGGGCGGCTATATATGCTATCTCTTACTGGATAATCCTCCCCTGACCAGCTCACCCGGATCGCAGATAGCTATCGAAAATCACCCCAGCTGGAAACACATGTACTTGCTAACGACGCTGGCGCAACTCGGCTTTGCAGCCGCCTACTTGATCAGATGACACTGACAACTTCCCTGCTTTATGTCGTCCTTTCTGCTATTGGTGCAACTCTGGCAGGTGCCGGCCTGAATCGCTGGGTACTACCCGTCCTCCAAACTGCTGTCTTTTTTCCCGTCTATTTCCGTCACTTGCAGCACAAGGAGTGGAAACAAGCTTTCGGCCTCTCCCTGGTATGGGCAGTTTCGTTATCCGCCACCGTAAGCTTGCTGAGCTGGTACGCTCCTGAACGCGCCAGCGAAATGATCATTAATGGAGAGCAGTACCAAGCGGAAATGTTTTCCTGGATTGCAACTGGCGAAGGAGCTGAAACTGACATTGGCCGGTTTCTCCCACTTCAAGTGACACACTTGCTCCTGTTTACTGTGTTGACACTCGTCAGCGGCGGGTTGCTCGGGTTACTGATGGGATCGGTGCTGTTGAACTACATGTCATTTTACGTTGGGACGCTTCTGGGTCATGCCACAAATGTCATAGGAGTCCTGGCGCTGGCGTGGCCGCCCTGGGCGATGCTTCGGGTGGCAGGGTTTATCTTGATCGCGATAGTGCTCTCTTCGCTCGCTTATCGCAGAGTAGGATTACAATCGCTGGGTTTCGATCTGGAAAAGCACATCGGTCGCAAGGGCTTGATTCTGTTGATATTGGACATTCTTTTGAAGTGGGGACTGGCTCCTCTTTGGCAAACTTGGCTGAGTCGCCTCACCGTGCTATGAAACTAGATCGGTGGGACAGCTTCCATTTGATTTCGTTGACTGTAAGATTTGGACGGGCGTACAATACAGCTAAAGTGGGAATTGTTACGTATACGAGCAGGCCCTTATGAGTAAATGCTCTTCTCGTTCGTTACTGTTTGTGCTGGCGGTTCTCGTGGCAAGCTCGCTTTCCATGAGGGCGGCCCAGCCAGGCGCTCCCGCGAACGGCCACTTCAATGGTGTGCTGCTCGGTCAGTCGGGGCAACCCCTTGCTAATGTATTGGTTTCTCTTCTCGAAGTCTCTTCGGAATCGGCCCTGCCGGTTCTGGCCAAAACCGACGAGCAAGGAAAGATCCAGCTGCGCGGACTTCAGGCCGGAACCTATCAGCTTCAGGTAAAAAGTGCTGAATACCGCAGTCCGACCCGTCGGCTGGTGGAAATCCTCCCGGGGCGAACCGCCGTGGTTACGCTGATCCTCCAGCAGTTGTTGCGACTTGAAGCCTCGACTGAAGAACTCGATCTTAAGACTTTATTCAGGAATTCGGGAGATCGTCGCCTTATCTTCCGCGGATTGCCGGGCTACGAAGAGGCGCTCCGTGAAAAGAAGCGAGAAGTCCTGTTTGAAGACGCCGTCTTCCAAATGTACACCCATTCAGGACTCGGGGGTGACTATTTCATCTATCCGGGTGATTCCTGGGGTGGCACTTCAACCAATTTTGCTCTAGTTGAATCCTTGAACGGCACTACCGACTACATCGTGGCCGGTCAGATGAGTTCAGGACGGGACTCCCTCTGGAGGATGAAGAATTTCGTCGATTACCGGCTGAACGAGCGGCATCTCCTTCGATTCTTCATGGGCTATGGTCGTTTAAGCTTCGAACAACCGTCGCTTTCTTTGCTGCAGAACCCAGAGCGCCTCTCCGACCACCCCGAATACACATCGGCCCCAGGAACCTCCAGGTTCCTGACGTTGGGAATCGAAGATCAGTTCTATCTCATTCCGGCACTGTCGTTGACGATGGGAATGGAAGTCAACCAGGTGCGCGACTCACGTAACGAAACTTTTGTAAGTCCCAGTGCGCGCGTTGATTTTGTTCCATGGAACGGAACCAGCCTGGAGCTACTGGTTGCCTCCAAACGTTCCACTCACGGAAACACAGTCGAGCTAGCCGACGGACGCCAGGTCAATCTTTCCGACTCCTTTTACTTCAGTCGTATTGGCGACCAGCTGCATCTGGGACAGACCCGTTATTATCAGGCCGCCGTGCGGCAGCAGCTGACCGATAGTACAGACGTGGAAGTGGCCCTTTTCAGTAATCAGATGCGCGGCGGAGGAATCCCCGTCCTGGCGATCCTGGAATATTCCGACCAGTCAGACCTTGTGCGACTCAGCGAGGATCAGGCCGAAACTCGAGGTTATCGCGTGTCGGTGAGCCAGTCGATTGGTGAAAACCTGAGCGCCGAAATCTCTTACCTGAAAGGAAATGCTGCCGGCGTAGAGAATCCAAGAGCTGTGGTGTTTAACTACGACTCTTTTGACCAAATTTTGAGTAGACAGGGTTTTCATGCCATCTCCGCACAGCTCCAAGCTTATCTTCCTAAGACCGGAACCCACATCACAGCTCTGGTGGGCGTCGTTCCAAGAGGACATCCAATCACCAGCATAGATCCCTTTGCAGATGTGTATGAAACCAGTAACGAGGGCATCAACCTCTTCCTGAGGCAGGTCGTACCCGTACCCATCGGCTTGCTGGGGTTTGTCGGGCTCGACTTCCTGGCGCCTGAAAAGATGGAGGCACTACTCGACATCCGAAATCTCACGAATGAGGATCTCGGACTGATTGAAACCTCGCAAGGACCCGTGATGCTCGTTCGAAACCCGCGCACCGTGCGCGGTGGAATCGCATTCAAATTTTGATTTGCATCCAAATTACTGAATTTCGATCCAAATATTTGAAGCAATTCCTCTGACCCTTCTTAAGATTCGCAGTAACATTTTGACGTTCGCTCGTTGCGCATGTGGAGCTGACCACATGAACAGAGAGAGATCTGCCTTCTGGCATTCAAGTTGCTTGGATTTCATGGCGCGGGCGGACCTTATTTCGTACCAACGAACGAAAAACCAGAACACGCTGGCTCTCGATGGCTGTTTCTAACAGGATCAAGACGATTGCTGGAACTCTAATCGCTGTAGCAATCGTGTATCTGGCAGTACTTAACCTGGTCGACCGTGTCAACTGGGAGCAGTTGGACGAAGGGATAGATTGGGTTCAACGAGAAGACAGTCTTCTCGTCGGCTCGGTGCAAGATCTACCTCGCAGGTTGGGAATAGCACCCGGCGATATTCTACTGGACATTAACGGGATGCGGGTAACCAACCTGAACGAATATACCCGTCTCCTGGAAAGTTTCTCGGAGCCTACCCGAGGCGAAGTCATTGCCGACTACACCTTTCGCAAATCGGATGGAGGTGAAATTACCGTCCCCCTGGTCCTGACGGCCGAATCTGGCCTTCAGGCAGGCGACCCCTGGCTTATCGCGTCTGCCTTTGTTTTTCTGGGTATCGGCTTATTCATTTTTCTGCGCAACGGCCAGGCACGGGGAGCCTTCCACTTTTACCTCATCTGTCTTATCGCGTTTTGCCT
>DATGOF010000504.1:0-3681 GCA_035306285.1 Acidobacteriota bacterium
GATTCAACACGAATGGCTGAATTCCCGAGGGGCGATTGCCCGCTTTGAGCGTGACACGATCGAGATCCGTCTGCTCGACGTGCAGGAATGCCCGCTTGCCGATCTCGCTATCTCATGGTTGATCGTCGAAGTCCTCAAGAAGCTAACGGGAGAGCACTGGCTCCCCTATGCTGAGCAGCGACGCTGGCCGACCGACGATCTTGCGCCTCTCCTGCTCTCATGTACCCAAAAGGGGGAGAATGCGGATCTTGGGGCCGATTACTTGGCTGTCTTCCAGCGCAAGAGTGAAGCAATCAGAACGGCCGGAGATCTCTGGAATTCGCTTTTCGATGAGATAAGAACCGAGTGTCCGGAAAGAGTGAATCCCTGGCGAAATGCGCTGAAGATCATTCTTAGCCAAGGAACTCTGGCGACACGGATCCTAAAGGGCCTAGAGCACCACACACTGGGCGAAGTTTATGCATCTTTGTCGGATTCCCTGACTGAGGGTCGCCTTTTTGATCCCTGTCGATCAATTTGAGACTCAGGGTCTGGCAAAAGAGGCCATGAGTCCACCGTCCACCAGGTAGGCAGCTCCGGTGACGAATGAGGCTCGGCTGCTGGCCAGGAACACGATGACGTTAGCAACTTCCTCAGCTCGGCCAATTCTTCCGAGAGCGTGAAAGCTCCCCCATTCCCTCAAAACACTCTCCGGGTCGTCAGGTGCCAGCTGACCTGCTCCATATCGAAGTAGCGGAGTATCAATCGAGCCGGGGCAAACGCTGTTGACTCGAATGTTGTCTGGAGCGTAGTCAAGAGCCATGTTGCGCGTCATCGCTATGACCCCACCCTTGGCCGCGGCATACGCTGCAACTGATCTTTGCGACGCCAACCCCTGTACGGACGCCACATTTACGACAGCTCCTCCTCCAACTTGCTGCATCGCGGGTATGCAGTACTTCGAACAGAGAAAAACACTTTTCAGATTAACGCTGATCGTCTGATCCCAGACCTCTTCAGGCATGTCTGTGACGGCACCGTATGTTTGAATCGACGCATTATTGACAAGGACATCAATTCTGCCGTAGTGTTCCACGGCAGCCTCCGCCATGCGGCGGCAATCCTCCGCCCGAGCAACATCCGTCTGAACAAAAAGCCCCTTGCCCGACTCGCTTCGGATCGCTTCAGCTTGGTTTTCTCCTTTCTCGCGGTCGATGTCGGCAATAACGACTGAAGCTCCTTCCCTGGCGAAAGCCAGAGCCGTAGCAGCCCCTATACCACTTGCACCACCTGTTATCACTGCCACTCTATTCTGAAATTCCATCCCGCTCATGTCTCCTTCTCTCAGGTTCCGTACCGCCGCTAGGGTCGATACCGTCGTGAATCATCGACCCATCGTTCGGTCGCTCTCTCAACAGAGGCGCCTCCAATTTGTAATTCAGGATGTTTTAGTATACTTACTTCGCCTGCTATGCCGAAGCTCACACGATTCAAGAACTTTCAGGGAATACAGGGCATCTTTTTGAGCGGTCTCATCACTTTGCTCATAACCTCGAGTCTGAGTAGAGAAGCTTACTCGTCAGACTCGACGCTTCCCCGCTATCGAGAATTTACGATTGAGAATGCGACCGCTCTGAATAAATTAAGGCAGGAACTGACGGCTGAGGAGATGACCCTGGTTCTCAAGATCAACCGTCGGGATGCGAGCCACCTTCAATCCGGGCTTAAGCTAGTGATTCCCGAAGACTTTCAAGATCCGGATCGCTATTCACCGTTTCCTTTGCAGTTACCGCGGCTTTCGGAGATCCCGAAGATCATCTTCGTTTCACGTCGAGTTCAGGCATTCGCAGCCTACGAGAATGGCGTTCTGGTACGCTGGGGACCAACCAGCACAGGACGAAAGGAACAGGCTACTCCTGCCACTCTTTATCATGCCACCTGGAAATCACGTCTGCGCCGTAGCAGTATCAACCGGAGTTGGCTAATGCCCTGGTACGTCAACATCCATACCTCCATGGGAGTTGGCTTGCACCAGTATGCAATGCCTGGCTATCCGGCCAGCTACGGCTGCATCCGGCTTCTTAAGGATGATGCCTATTGGGTCTTTCACTGGACCGACCAGTGGGAGTCCAGGAATGGAAGAACAGCCGAATCGTTCGGGACTCCTGTCATCGTATTTGGGGATTATGACTACGACCAACCGCCCCCCTGGACTCACCTGGCAGAATTCCCCGAGGCTGCAAGTGTCTCGAAGCAGGAGCTCGAGGGATTGCTGGACCGTTATTTGTGGGTCCTCTTGGAACGGAACGGCAAAAGCGGCCAGAAATCGGACCACGAACTCTCTGGCTCGGATTGATCCCGCGTCGATCAGAGACGGGCTATTTCAGAAGCTGCGTTCTGGATTTTCTTGATTGCTGTTACGATCTGATCCATGTCTGATTGGTCGCCAAGCAGACGAGTTTGACTGAGCCAGACTGCTTCTTCACAAAGCCGGTCATTCTCCGGACAGTGGTTTCGCTCAATCAATTCTCCCAGATAGCGCTCACCATAGATGGTTCGGAAAGCGCGGCTTTGAAGAGTCTGCTTGAGGAACGGCTCTCGATTGAGGGGACCGTAGCCACTCGAACAGGGAATCCCCTCCGCCTGCAAGGCTTTCAGGAACTGCGAGCGCTTCAGGCCAGCGAAACCTTCCGGGTCATACCGGAACATATAAAGGTGGTACGCGTTTCGGGTGCAGCCTGCATAGTGCTGCGCCGGCTTGATTCCATCGATTTCCTTCAGGGCCTGGGTAAGGTAAGCAGCATTCTCTTCACGAGTCCGACTTTGAGCTTCAAGCCGTTGGAGCTGTTCCAGCAACAGCGTTCCCTGGAATTCTGTCATACGACGGTTGTCACCGGCCCGCGCATATGCAAACCCGGCACCTCGCTGAGGAACGAGATTGCCGTCGGAATCCACTTCATACCCTCGACCAGCGTTGTGAAAACTTGCACACTCCGCCATCAAATTGTCGTCCTGGCCACAGATGGCTCCGCCCTCTCCACTGTTCAGGTTCTTGCTGGCCTGGAAACTGAAGCAGCCAAGCTTTCCAAGAGTCCCGACTTTCTTTCCGCGCCACTCTGCCAGATGAGATTGACATGCATCTTCCAGGACCGGAATGGAGTGGGCCCTGGAAATCTCCAGGATCCGGTCCATGTCAGCCACGTTGCCACCCAGATGAACGGGAAGGAGACAGCGTGTGCGGTCAGTTATCGCTGCTTCGAGCTTCGTTGCATCAATCTGAAAGGTCTTAGGGTCGGAATCGACGAATACAGGTACAGCGTGATGGAGCAGGACCGTGCTGATAGTAGCGATGAAAGTGTAGGGCGGCACGATAACTTCATCTCCAGGTCCTACTTCAAGAGCGGCAAGGGAGGTGTAGAGAGCGCTCGTACCACTGGAAGTTGCTATCACATGTCGGCAGCCAAGCATCTTAGCCCACGTTTCCTCAAACAAAGCTACTCGGGGACCACGGTTCCAGGTGCCGGAAGTCAACACTTTGCTCCAGGCCTGCCGATCGTTTTCCCCGATGATCGGCCAATCCGGAAACGGATGGCTTCTGACCGGTGTCCCTCCGAGGATGGCAGGTTTACTGTCGGCTGGAATGACCACAGTGGGAGCGGCGGGTGCCTCGCCTATAACCTTCAGGGAGGTCACAGTCCCGGT
>DATGOF010000505.1:0-8787 GCA_035306285.1 Acidobacteriota bacterium
AACGTGGCACCGCGAGTACCAGCTCTTTGCAGAGGAATACACTCAATCGACGGATATCGATTTTCTCGACCTTCACGTCTATCCGATCAACTATGACTTTTTGGAGCGGATCGACACACTGGAGGAGATTGCTGCTGCCAGTGGCAAGAGTATAGCCGTCAGCGAAGCATGGTTATATAAGTCTTCCGACATCGAGCTCCTGAATCCGGCGCCCGCACGCTTCATGTCACGGGATCCGTACAGCTTCTGGGCGCCCCTCGACTCCCGTTTCCTGGTCGCGATGACACGCCTGGCGAGATACCATAAGATGGAATATTTCTCACCTTTCTGGAGCAACTATTTAAGTACTTATCTGACTTATGAGGAGGCTAAGGAATTGCCTTCAGAGACGGTCTGGGTTCAGTTGGCACTCCAAAGTTTCGTGAACTGGCTCCGGGGAGATCTTACGGAGAGTGGCATCGCCTATTTGGAGGCCATTCTCAATCCTTGAATCCAGGCCCCAGGGCAATGTCACATAAAAGCAAGGACCCTAATTCTGGGTGCATTCACCCATGATAGGTTAACTGAGGGGATTTTTTCCCTGTCGAAAAGTGGCCCGGGGAGCTTCTTCCCTGTAAGGACCCGATTGGGAGCTCTTCCTCCTAGTATTCTCGCAATGATTGCCGGCAAACAGAGCCTGTCCACATTCGGGACCAAAAGGAGGATCCTTTGGCCCGATGGGAGGCTCGTCGGTGGCGGTGCTTAACGGTGTTTGATTTTCCAGACAGGAAATCGATCGTTGGACTGCAAATTGCTTAAGGGAAAAGCAAGAGTAAATCAACGAGAGCCCTGGAGGAGAAAATGAAACACCACTACCAACCCGAGATTGCTGAAGCACTGTTGCGTAATCGACTGAAGTGGGAAGACAAACTCGAGTTTCTGCTACATCTTGACGAGTGCTCCCTTTGCTGGGATCGTCTTTATGAGTTGCGCAAGACCATGGACGCACAACTATTCCGTCCTCGAAAACCGAAAAGGTCCCGCAAACGTAGCAGGGCTGCCTAACGGTAGCGTAAAGCTGCTAGTCCATTATTGGTCGTACAAGACTGCTAGACCTTCTGTTGCCGAGTCGCCATCCTCTGGTATTCTTGGCAGCCATGAAAATACAGGATGGCCGAATTCAAGTGGAACTGGTTATTTCGTCTCTGGACGATGCGGTTGCGGCTATGGCGGCGGGAGCTGACCGCTTTGAGTTGTGCAGTGCGCTGGCTGTTGGTGGATTGACACCTTCAATTGGCACGTTGGAGCTGGTAGCTGAGCTTCCAGTGCCAGTGATGTGCATGATACGCCCACGTCAGGCGGGAATGTTCTACACGCCAAACGAGTTCCGTTCAATGCTAAGGGACGCCGAACGTGCCGTGGAGGCCGGAGCGAACGGGCTCGTGTTTGGATTTCTCACCAGCGAGGGCGAAGTTGATATCGAGCGTTGCCGTCAAATGGTTTCGATTGCCAGGCAAGCGAATGTGGAGACTGTTTTCCACCGGGCCTTCGATGTCGTCAAGGATCCTGAACGAGCTCTTGAACAGTTGATCGACTTGGAAATCACCCGCGTCCTTACGTCAGGACGCGCCCCGGCAGCCGCCGGAGGGCTAGCCGAGATTCGCCGGACACTAGAGCAGGCGAATGGAAGAATTGAAGTATTGCCCGGGGGCGGCATTGAGGTTGACGAAGTCGATACGATCCTGCGCGAGACAGGGTGCCGTCAGATTCATCTTTACCTGAGTCGTGAGGCTCCCGATCTGTCTACTTCCGCCAACCCGAGCATCCAGTTTGGCGGTAGTCTCCCTGATGATGAATCGATGTATCCCGCAATTGCCGAGAACCAGGTTCGGCAGGCTCGCCAAATCGCTGATCGTTTTTCGTCAGACAGTTAGGCTGCAGCTCAATTGGAAGGGGTCCATTTCAATATCTGGCCATCATTCAGCAGCCGCTGTTGGAGTTTGTTTCGGTCCACATCTTGAACCGCAACATTTTGCTGGATGGCGTGGGCAGCAGCAGTGGCAGCCGATTGGCCAAGCACCATAAAGACGGGTTCCATCCGTATCGAGCCGTATGCGATATGGGAGGCCGACAGGGCCACGGGTACCAGTAAGTTTTCACATTGTTCCGTCCTTGGAGTGATAGAACCGAACGCGATGGGATAAGGTGGAAAGCCGCCCACCTGGACATCGCCTTCATTTCGAACCGCTCCATTCTCGTCGATATAACGCTGGACATGATGTGAGTCCATTGTGTAGGCGGCCAGACCGACTGGATCAGGAGCGATCACCCTTCCCTGGCAGTTGTCTTGCGTCATAATGTATGCTCCCACCATCCGGCGCGCCTCCCGTACATAGATCTGCCACGGCCAGCCGCCGTTGTCCGTGAATTCATCCTTCGCGAGACCCCACCGGGCCACTTCCGAGCGAATTTTTTCAGGGACCCGGGGTTCATTAGCAAGGCACCAAAAAAGGCCCATCTGGTAATCACGATGCTGCTGAATGATCCGTTCGCGGGACCCGTAGTCGGCTTCCGGATAGTCGTAGTTCATCCCGATGAAATCGGAGGATACCGCTTCGCGATTGTTGATGTCGGTTTTCCGATTCGGCATGGGCGTATTGATCCACGGGATGTTCTCTTCTCCAGCTTCGAAATGGCGAAGCATCAATTCGTAATGCTCCGGGTTGTAGGTATCGGGCTTTTCAAAAGGGATTTGATTCTCGGGAACATCGGTCAGACAAAGTCGGAAGTTATATGCCTGGACGCGGTAGTCGCCGGCTCCTTCCGGTCCCGGCGGACCTGGATTGATTCCAGGTAGCAAGCCGCTTTCCGGTTTTCCGGCGATCCGGTATGGACTGACTGGAAAACGAAACTGATGGTAGCGGGCATTCAGCGTCTGAACTCCGTTTAATGTTTCGCGATAAAGTGAGTTCGGTTCCCTGCCGACGTAATAGGAGAGGCCGGCCTCTGCCATGAGGTCTCCTTCATAGGTAGCATCAATAAAGACTTTTCCGGCAAATCGTCTTCCACTCTCTGTAATGATTTCTACAATCCGACGTCCTTCTTTAATGACACCATCCGGACGCTTCAGCCGCTCCTGGAAGACAACAGGAACCCGGGCCTCACTGACAAAGTCATTGAATATTCGTTCGGCGACATGGGGTTCGAAAGTCCACATCGTGTCTTCTCTTCCCCTCTGTCGCGAGCTCTGATACGCTTCCCGCGCTTGATACTTCCAGGCGCTGTCTTGAGCATAGTGGCGGGCCACCCGCCGATAGAATTCTCTGGACAGACCTCCGATGGCCGCTTTATTGCCAATATCAGTGGCGCCCAGGCCTCCGCTGGTCATGCCTCCGAGGTGCTTGCCCGGTTCAATGAGTACAACGGCGTGACCCATTCGAGAAGCCTGGACAGCGGCGATAACACCCCCCGAAGTGCCGCCGTAGATGACAATATCGAAACGATCCGGCTCCTGTGAAGACTGGGCTGTCACGGAAGGAACGAGAAGCAAAGCTACGAGTATGTATCGAATCATTAATAGTCTCCTAGAAGTCCTTAGGAACGGAAAACCAAGCGTCCGAAACGTTCGGGAACATGGAAATTTCTTTTACCTGTTGGGCTCCATGCCAGGAAGCGACGTTCGTGGTCATTCCCCGGTCCATCGCAGCGAAAGAAATTGACTCGCCAGGTGTCCCCTGCTGCAATCGATTCGAGGCCAAAACAGGAAACAGGAATCCTCAGCTCGCAGCTCCACACCTTGTTTTCAATATCTATGCTGGTCGCATGAAGAAAGCCGGAATCCCAGCCAGCATCGTGGAAGGGCTCACGATCGAGATCAATTTCCAGATCAATCCACTGGTTATTGGGTGCAACCTCAAATTCCCAGTAGTGGCGCATTCTCTCCGGGTACGGATTGATAAAGATTTCGGCGACGTCTCGCCTCCAGAGTTCCCATCGTTCCGGAAGCGGATCCTCATTGTGGTAGACGTTCAACGTCTCATAAGGGCAGCGGAAAGCGAAGTAGATCGAAGAAGGGCTCCAGACGGAACGTACCTCCGTCCGGACCTCTGGGTAACGAATCTCGGGGAAGTAAGATGTATCGAAAGAAACTCTTGAAGCGTCCAACCACGGAAGCTTACTGAGATCTCCATCGGGAATGAAGTCTTCTTTAGTCCGATGTGTCTCCATCTCGAGTTGAGCAACATAATTCCTGAGAGCATCCATTTTCCTGAACAGGATGATACACAGGGAGGCCAAAAAGTAAACCGGGATGAAGGCTTGTCAGACAGCTGTGCTGTGGGTATGATCTTTCCGGCCAAGGGGGGCTACAGGGGCGTGTCCAGTTCGGCACGTAAGGGATTGAATCGCCTCTAATCGAGATTCCGCTATTGTTTTGCAGCATTCTCGTATTACAATGCACCCTATTTAAATCATTCATTGAATGAACAAACATGCGCAAGATTGACCTTGTCAACACCAATGCCGCCGACAAGAGAACGATTAAAGAGATTAACGAAAAGTTGATACTGAACGTTATTCGGGAGTTTCAGCCGATCTCCCGGGTAAGGATATCGAAAAGGACCGGCTTGCAGCGCAGCACAGTAAGCATCATAACCGCCCGCTTGATCAAAGAAGGGTGGATATCGGAAGGCGAAAGTGCGCAGGCTGAATTTGGACGAAAACCGCAGAATCTGTACCTGAATGCCGGCAAGTTTCATGTTCTCGGCGTGGAGGTCAGCGGCGGTGAAAGCACTCTGGCTCTGGCTGACGCAAATGGCATCATTTTGCGACGCTGGTACCAGGCGACTTCGGGAAACGGAGCCTCCTTCTTCCGTGACCTCGGGAGACGTATTTCCAATTGTATTAGGGAGGCCGAAGAGAGCAGCGGAACACCTGTGGACGCCATAGGGGTTAGCCTGCCTGGCTATATTGAAACCAAGTCAGGACGAATCATTGGAGCTGAGAACCTGGGCTGGAGGGACCTCGACGCCGGAGAGTACTTGCGAGAGTCAGTTGAGCTGCCCATGTTTTTTGGTAACAACGCCAAATTGGCTGCCTTCTCTGAAGTATGGTTCAACTCCACCAGCGGGAGAAATCTAAGGCACTTCGTATATATCATCACCCGCGACGGTCTCGGCACCGGCTTCATTATCGATGGCGAGATCTACAATGGTGCTCGGGACGGGGCTGCCGAGTTTGGCCATTTTTCGCTCTTTCCCTACGGAAGACGCTGCTCCTGTGGAAATTATGGGTGCTGGGAGGTTTACGCCTCCGATCTGGCGGCTGTCAGAATCTATCGGGAAAGGAGTGCGAGAATGGGGATCAGCGTTCCATCCGACATCACCGTCGAAGCGATTATCGAGCGAGCCAGAGAAGGAGAAAGAGTGGCAATCGAAACCTTAGAAAAGGTCGGCACTTACCTTGGCCTGGGGGTTGCCAATCTGGTTTACGGCTTCAATCCCCAGAAGGTCATTGTGGGCGATAGTCTGGGTAAGGCCTGGTTCATTCTGGGTAAGATTGTGGAGAAGACGGTTCGCCAGCGCGTTCCCGATTATTATCTGGAGGGACTCGAAATCGAAGTGGCTTCGCGAGGCGAAAACTCATGTTTACTCGGGGCAGTGGCTCTCGCGCTCGCTCACAAGTTCTCGATTTCCAATCCCTTGAGGAGAGAAGCAGGATGAAGAAGCTGAGCTGGACTCTGGTCGTTCTCTTCATGTTGGCCGAGGTTGCCAGTGGGGCCGAAGATGGCGGCTTTCAAGCCGTCGTCCAGTACATTCGTGGCGAGGCCGAGCGAATAACCGAAGCTTGCCTGACATCCGTTCACTCTCTGGCCGATTGGGAAAGAGAACGACCGAAGGTTCGCAGTCAGCTGCTTTACATGTTGGGACTCGATCCGATGCCCGAGCGCACGCCGCTTCAGGCGCGCACTACGGGCGTTGTTCAAGCTGACGAATATCGAATCGAAAAGATCGTCTTTCAAAGTTCTCCCGGCCTCTATGTGACCGGTAATCTGTACATTCCTAACCAGGGCGAAGGGCCTTTTCCTGCGGTGCTGTACGTGTGCGGGCACTATCCCCATCCGTTTGGTGCCAAAGTGTATTATCAGGAAAGAGCCGCCTGGTTTGCCCTCAACGGTTTTGCAGCATTCATTCTGGATACCCTGGAATTTGGCGAGGTTCCAGGCATTCATCATGGTCTTCATGACCTCGACATGTACTTCTGGTTATCGCTCGGGTATACACCGATCGGGACAGAGGTCTGGAACGCAATGCGTGCCATCGATTACCTGGAGACCCGCGAAGAGATTAATAGTGAGGCGATCGGTATCACGGGGATCTCCGGAGGAGGATCGACTTCCTGGTACGCGGCGGCGGTGGATGAACGGATCAAAGCGGCCGCTCCTGTGTGCTCTACCTATACTTTTGCCTCACAGGCCAGGCACTGGCGAGCCTTCGGGCAGTGTGACTGCATCTATTTTCACAATACCTTTCTGCAGGACTTTCCCATTGTCGGTGCTTTGATCGCTCCCCGGGCCCTGGCCTTTATGAGTGGCAAGCGTGATGGTGATTTTCCTCCGGATGGCCATCAGACCGTGTATGAGAAGGTCAAAAGGATATACGACCTTTACGAGGTAGGCGATTCCCACCTCAAAGCCGTCAGTGATGACGTAGGTCACACCGATTCACCGCTGTTTCAAAAGGAAGCAAGGCAATGGATGAAGCGCTGGCTGAGGGATGATCTCTCCCCTTATGAGGAGGGACAGGTGAAGCTCCGGGAGCCGCAAGAGCTGGCGGTACTGGACGGTGTGCTGCCGGCCGATGCGGTGAACTACGATATTCATAGGCGACTGACTGCAGGTGAGCCGCCTAGTGCTCCCTCGAACATCGAGGAGTGGAATGAGCGGCGCCGGTTCCTGCTAAGTGAATTAAAGGAAAAGACCTTTGGCTGGTTCCCGGATGAAACGCCCGCTTTTGAAAGCAGCTTGCGAGACTTTGATGGAGCCTGGGTGCCTCTTTACGCTGATTTTCAGGATTTCGAGTTCACCAGTGAACCCGGCATTCGTATACGGGCACAACTGCTCAAGCCCCCCGGTGCAGGAAATGACAATCCTGTTTTGATTTTTGTAAAGCGCCCTGAAGATTCGGTCTACTTTGCGGATTTCGATGAATTGCTACCTGTTCTCGGCCGGTACACCGTCGTATTGCTGAATTCCCGGCTGACCCAACAATCGCTTTCGGCCACGGAGTTTCGAGATTTGCAGATGAGCAGCGCGTGGATTGGTCGAAGCATCGAGTCAATGCAAGTGTGGGATATTCTACGAACAATTGACTGGCTTCAGCGAGACCAGGGCTTGCGTCCTTCCTCACTGGCTCTTTACGGAAAGGGAAGCATGGGACTGATCGCCCTCTACGCCGCACTTTTCAATGAATCAGTTTCGCAAGTCATCCTTAATGAACCACCGCTCAGCCATTGGGCCGGTCCCGCGTTTTTTAACGTTTTGCGTTTCACTGATCTGGCGGAGACAGCCGGGCTTCTGGCACCGCGGCGGCTGACGCTGTTGTCGAGTAACGAACCGTCTCCAGTAACGAAGTCAATCTATAAGCTTTACGGAGAGGAAGTGGAGCGCTCGAACTCCCTGGCTGAGGCTATGAGGGTCTGGGAGCGGCCACGGCAATAGCCTGTCCTCTGGTCTCTGCAGACGAAGCAAGCATCATTGTTCCATCACCAACAGCCGGTCATTAGAGTCTCCATGACATCAAAAAGCGGTTGACAAAGAGGCGGTACATGCACAAACTACACTTAAATTCGTTCAATGAACTAACTCACCAAATCGGGGGAGGAGAAGTTTATGATCCGGCGAGTCTCTTTAGTTAGTTTTGTTCTCGCTTTGTTGACTTTTGGGACACCCAGAGCTCAGGTCATTCAGGGGAGTATCCTGGGGATCGTAACAGATGCCAGTGGTGCGACAATCCCCGGCGTTGAAGTCACCGTTAGACACCAGGGCACCAATATTCGAAGGAGCATGGTGACCAACGACCGAGGAGAATACAGGATTGGAGGGCTCGAGGCAGGGCTGTATGAAGTCAGCGCCGAACTGCCCGGGTTTCGTGCTTTCCGACAAACAGACGTTGAGGTTAATCTCGGACAATCACGCAGAGTAAACATACAACTGGAGCTGGGGGAGGTATCCGATGAAGTAACAGTGGGTAGTTCCCTCTCTCAAATCGACACCGAGTCGGCTACCATCTCCAATGTCAAAAGCGATCGCGACTACAAGCAACTTCCTCTCAGTATTTTCGGACGCGGCTGGGCCAATATTACGAACGTAACGGCCGGCGTTCAGTCAAAGAGCGGATTCGAGGTCAATGGTGCGCGAGATACCGCCAATAATTTCACCTCCGACGGAATTTCGGTGAACGACATCACCAGCAGCCGAAATACCGCAAATGGGTTCTCAGGTGAAATCGAGATGTTGCAGGAAGTCAAGATCATGACCACCAATGCCTCGGCCGAGTATGCTCAAGTGGCTCAGTTTGCTGCGGTCTCTCGGTCAGGCACCAATGACCTCCACGGAAGCCTCTACTGGGGCAACTTCAATAGCTATTTTTCCGCCCGCCAGTGGGAAAGCCCTACTGGCGCTTCCTTTACGAACCACAATATGTTCGCAGTCACCAACGGAGGTCCTATTTTTATTCCAGGACTGTACGATGGTCGGGACAGAACTTTCTACTTCTTCTCCTACGGTGGTGCTCGTTATCGGATCGGCAA
>DATGOF010000506.1:0-2936 GCA_035306285.1 Acidobacteriota bacterium
GAACCTCGAATCCCTTCGGGATCTGCAGGTGCTTTATTGACTCCTCAGCCGTGAGGGGTAACTGCATCTGTGTCTGAGGTTCGGCAGTCTCCCACGGTTCATCGTAATAGGGGACAGTGGCTTCTGCATACTCGAACCTCCCGGGGCTGTCGGGCTTCCCAAAGGTATCTACTTCTCCCACACTCCATCGAATGCCGCGCTCCAACAGGCGATGGAAGCCCGGGTTAGACCAGGTGCGTTCATCGTGACCGTAAGCTGTATAGAAAATCCTGCCTTTTTCATGAGTACGAATCCAGGTCCAGGGTTCGCGATGTCCATATTCCTCACGGACCATCAAAATGTGGCGGTCAGGATTGTGGTGATCGTGCAGGTAAGTTTCGTCCCAGGTTTCAAACTCTTCCAGTCCGTCCGTAACTGGATGGGTCGGATCGGTAATTCGGGCCTGGAAGCGTCCGCTTTCGTGACTCTTAAAGCGGGCGCCGATCAGCTCTGCATACCTCGGCGAATTGATGAAGCAAGCCGAGGCAGAATGGACTGCGATCAATCCCTTGCCTCGTGAGACAAATCCCAGAAGGGCGTCTTCTTGCTCAGGGGAGATCTCATTGTGGTTGGCGTAAATCAGGAGGGCCTTGGTATTCGGCCAGTGTCTCAGGGTTGAGATCATCGAGCCGATCGGTGTAGGTGAGCTGAATGCCTCGTTTTCGGAGAACCGGCTGCAGCTGATCGAAGCGGTCGGCGGGCCGGTGACCTCCCTGGTCACCCAGGAAGAGGACGCGCATGGTTATGACGGTGCCGGCTTACGGTCGAAAAACCAGAAGAAACCAGCCAGGATAACGATTACGAGGGCCCAGGACCCTCGCCAGAGCCACTTGCGCATGACATTTCCCCTCCTCGAGACTCATCGCTCTTGCTGCAACGGCAGGATTCCCTACAGTCTGCAAGGATCGTCTGGAAAGTGTCAAGAAAACTCCCGACAGGAAAGCCATGCCACTGGCCTCGCGCGGAAAAAGTGATTGGGGTGCAGAAAGGGCAATTTTCCCGAGTGCCACTACCCGCAGGAGCGGTTCCCACCAAACAAAAAAAGGAGGCAGCCTGAAAGACTGCCTCCTGGTTTGTGGTTCCAGTTAATAAACCCGGCTTACTGCTGCATCACCTGGATCTGTGTAGCTGTCTTTGACTGGCCATCATCCGTGTAGCTTACGGATACTTGAGAGCCACTCTTAGTCGCCAGTCCGGCAACGCCCTCTTCGGCACCAATCACTTCAGTTTCGTCTGTGTACGAGAATTCCATTTCAGTACCTTCAGCATCACGAACCGTCAGCTTCTGAGAGAGCGAGTCTACACTCACCAACTCACCTTGAAACGACTGAGTGGCCTCTTCTTGTTGCTGTGCTCCAGCTTCCTGGGCCAGCAGAGCGGGTACAAAAGCAAAGATTAAGAAAAATGTTGAGATAAGGGCCATTCTCTTCATGTTCATACCTCCTAGTTAAGAAGAAACTTGGTATTAATTACGCCAATGAGTGAAAGCAAACACCGTGCCAAAACGATAAGTAACTGAAAGTAAAGGAGTTTATCGAAGACGGCTTGATTCAGCAGCAGACCGTGAACCGGGGCAGGGAGGAAAAAGTCCCTTTTTGTTTGAATTGAGACAGGACTTTTTTCCAGCACTAGGGTTTTACTTTATAGGCAAAGCGGCGAGGTCTAAGTTCACGGCCGTACAAGCGGGAATAAACCTGGGCTATCTCGGCGCCGAAAAAGATAATCAATGCAGAGTAATAGATCCAGAACAACAAAGCGACGAGAGACCCCGCGGCACCGTAGACCGAGGTTACCGCACTATGGCCCAGGTAATACCCGATCAAGCGCTTTCCAAGGGTAAAAAGGACGGCCGTGATCAGGGCTCCCACCCACACGTCACGCCATGCGATGCGAACATCAGGGAGATAGCGAAACAGCAGGGTAAACAGCAAAGTAACGATGATCAAGGACGTAACCGTGTCAATGTAATACCAGATCGTGCTTCCGCCGGGGAGCTCCAGGCTCAAGTTAGTCGAGACGGTGGTGATAACCGCTGAAATGAGCAGAGAGATCAAGAGCAAGAAACCAATCGACAACACTACGCCGAAGGAAATGATTCGGGTCATCAGCAGGCTCCGCCAGAACTTGCCGGGGGCTGGCTGAACGCCCCAGACCCTGTTCAAAGCATCCTGGAGCTGGGCAAACACCGCGGTCGCTCCGAAAATGGATACGATGATCCCCAGGGCGGTTGCGGTATTTCTGCTCTCGTTTGCCTCCGCGTGCTGAAGGACAGTTGTGAGCACTGTAGCACCCTGGGTCCCGATCAGTTCATCAACCTGGTTGACCAATTCGTCCTTCACTGACTGGACATCGACGAAGATGGCGGTGAATCCCAAAACAATGACCAGGAGGGGCGCCAGTGACAGGATTGTGTAAAAGGATAAGGCGGCGCTATAACGGAAGATATCATCCTCGAAAAACTCGACGATGACGAGCTGAGGAAACCGCCACAAGGGTCTAGCCTCTCGAGCCATATTTCCAGTATAGAGAAGCCCGGTTAGAGTGTCGCATCCTGGCAGCCTTGCGGATGTTGTCTGAGAGGCGCGACTCAACCTTCTTCCCCTGGAATTCCCTGGCCGATTGACAGTTTAGCGACTCCGGGATACCTTTCTCCTACCTTAGCAAGTGCCTTCGATAGAAATCTCCAGATCAGGAGGAGTTCCGTGAGACTAAAATCAGACCTGAAGCGAGTTTCAGGCTACTTTCTCTTGTCTGTCCTACTGGTAACTTCCTTTTCTCTGGCGCAGCGAAGCAACTTTCAACGCCCCTCCCCCCAGGAAGTTCGAGACAAGCTGAAGAAGGCGGTGCAGTTCTACAGTACTCGGGCAGCAATCCATGGCGGCTATCATTTCTTCTAT
>DATGOF010000507.1:0-3415 GCA_035306285.1 Acidobacteriota bacterium
TTTTCTCTGGGCCCTTGCACAACAGTTGGCACTGCAAACCGTACTCTTCGAGACGGCTCGTCGATGCTGGTCGAATCACACTGCGATCCTTTTAACCGCAGGGGTCTTTGGGATGATTCATCTCCCCAATCCTCTCTTGACCGTGGCGACCTTCGTAGGGGCCCTCGGATGGTGCTGGATTTATTCGAAACATCCCAATCTCATCCCTCTGGCTATTTCTCACAGTCTTTGTAGCCTGATGATGATCTCGTCGCTGCCCAGAGAGATCACCGGAGGAATGCGCATCGGGTATGCTTATTTTCTTGTCTGAAGCTAATGATCCTAGCTCGTGTCTGAAGTGGACGAACCGAACACCTCAATGAGAGCCAGGTTGGGATATGAGGATAGAGCTCGCGTCGACTATTGAAGCCAAAGCAAGCCCCGGCACTCCGGGAGTTCTCACCAGACAACGATACCGAGTGGAAAGTTTCGTTCTCGCGTTCAGCCGGAGAGTTTAGTCGGGCCCGGCACCTTAAATTTGATCAGCTCGGCAGGCTGCTAGCCACACTACCAGCCTGCCTCTGACAATGGAAACCAATCCTTGTTGGTCAGTTCGCTACCACGTCTCCGACTGCGAAACCGCTGCCGGAAACGACCACTGCTTCAGAGGATCCATCCTCCACTGAAATGACTCGACAGGTACCAACAGCCTCGGTGAGTTCGCGGAGCACGTCGCCGGTAGCCGGATCCTTGATGACATCTTTTACCCGCTCAACTCTCAGTTCCATTCCTTCAGCGACGCCGTGATTGGATCCAACATTCAAGATCAATGTGGAACCATCAACATAAGCAATCAATCCCTTGACTTTCCTCTCCAGAACAGGAATCCGAGAGTTATTCCCAATCAACTCCTGAGAGAGATCGTCAGCCGCTGCGTGGGTGGCTTCCCCCAGAACGGTTTCACGGAAATCGCTGCTGCCCATATCAATCGAGCCACCGCCAAAGCCGCCACCACCGGCGCCGAATCCGCCCAGCAGTAAACCGCTACGCGACGATTCACCCGTACCGGACGCAACCGCCAGGATTTCAGCAGTGTTGACGTCGATGATTCGAGCTTCAACGGCCACTTTTGCCTTACCTTCCGACTTGCCGACTTTTCCACGGCCAAAGCCTCCCCACCTTCCGGCGAGACCACCGATGCTCAGGCTCTTGTCTTCGGTCCCGAACTGCGTAATCGACCCGACGATGATCGCATCCACCCCGAGGACCTTTCCGATTTGAGCAGCGCTGCTAGGATTCGCCCGGTTACTGTTGGAAAAATTCTGCTCGGCAAGAACGGCATCCAGAGCACTGCGCTCAATTACGCTGTAAGTCCCATCCGTGACTAGACGGGATACGATGAGATCAGCCAGGCCGGCGCCAACATCCCAGGTTCCGCTCCACCACGGTTGAACAGCGGAAAAGTCAAAATCGAGTACTGCCACCCTCTTCTTCTGATCTGCAGCCCAACTTTGACCCAGGAACAAGATGAGTGTGAATACACAAAGTGGAATCCTTCTCACTGAAATGCCTCCCTTCAATGAAGTATAACAACGAGTATCGCTAGCGCCTTCCGCGTTCGCCTGTGAAGTCCAAATTCAACGAACTTCCTGCAACAAACCAGAAACAAAGACCAGCGAGTAACCGGAATATTTCCAGATCTCCTTATCGGCAAAACGAATTCTTTCTACAGGCGAACCCAGGCTTCGCATCACGGCTTCCTTCGACTGGCCCGGTTTCAGCAATTTTGAACTCGTTTCACCCTTCTCCATAGGCTTGGTCGGCTCGAAGTCCTTCCAGCGTTCAATAAAAAATAGACTGGAAGAGGTTTTCCCTTTCCCCACAAAGCCGAGTCCCGCCTCCGCTGGCAGACCGGAATGAAACAAAAAGGGCGTGGAACGCGTCGCCCTCACGGCATTACCGCGAGGGCTACCAAAGACCAGGTGCTCAAGGACCAGTCCACGAGCCAGAGAACCCGGAACATGAATGATGGGGAAGATACCAATGCGTCTGGTTTTTCCGGTTCCGCCGAACTCGTGAACCCAATCACGTCGCCAAAACCTGGCGTCATCAGAAGTCCGTAGGGTGGCCGGTTGCTGACCAAAAAGAGGAGTCATGAATAAGGCGGTCAGCACGAAAAAGAGAAGAGAGTGCTTTGTACTCATAGAAGAGCCCCTGAATTATTATCGGCAACTCACGGATGATGCGTCAACACTGACGGTCTAGCGGCATCCCTGTCGTTCGATTTTCACTGCCGAGGTGCAGAGACCACAGAGGCTTGGAACGGCCATTTCTGGCGATCACATTGAGATGGCACCTTATATATCGAACATAACAGCGACAACGGCTGGCGAGGAGATTCTGAAAGAAAGTCTCTACTTTTTGCTTATTAGTGGTGATAGCATCGGCTCTAGATCAACCTCGACATCTTTCAAGCCAGGCGCGGGCTGAGATTGGGCTCTCTTGTTGGGGAACGATATGGGTGACCAACTTTTTGCTCCCGACAGTATCTGGACCATGCTTCACGGTATTGCTCTCGGTGGAGGTGGGCTGGTTACCCTCTTTACGGCGTTTTTCTCCTTACAGTTACTTGAGGGCAGCCCTTCGATTGAAGAGGATCGGCCTCAGTATTTGTTCTGGCTATTGATGCTAATTCCGGGTTTTTTGTGGCTGTCGGTATTGGCCGGAACTTACATTGTTTTTCCTCGCTATCGCACAACTCCACCGGAGGGGATTACGGACCTGATCCAGTTTCCGAAATCGTTTATCCAGTCGAACCCGAACACCATTTGGCTTCATTCCTTTGCGATGGAAACAAAAGAACATTTACCCTGGATACCGGCCATGCTGTCCTCGGCCGTCGCCTTTGTAGCCGTGCGATATCGATTACAATTGCTGACCGACCGTAATCTGAACCGGGTTGCCAGAGCGTTGTTACTACTCAGCTTCTTGATTGTTTCTTATATTGCACTGCTGGGAACTTTTGTGAATAAGGCCGCTCCACTTCAGTAGGAGAACTCAGTATTGGCTACCATGGATAAACCACGTAACGAAACGAACGGGAGTGCGATGGCCGCATTTCTTGCCAGCGCTATTGGGTCGTTTGCGGTTGGAGGTATCGTTCTTCTAGACCAGATCGGACTGTTCCCGGTTCCGGCTCTTTACGGCCCGGCTGGTGGTGTTTCGAGCCGTACAACATCAGCGGCCCTGGTCTGGATTTTGGCCTGGGCTCTGTTACACCGTCGCTGGCTTGATAAGGAAGTGAATGGTCAAGCGATATTCACTTGGTGTCTGGTACTTATTGGAATGGGGCTTCTGTTCACTTTCCCTCCTTTCTGGAATCTGCTCTAACGGAAGGAAAGTTGTGTGGATTTCCCTCGGACTTCCTCACTCTGTG
>DATGOF010000508.1:0-3171 GCA_035306285.1 Acidobacteriota bacterium
CTCTTCTCACTGAGCTGGCTACGAAGACTCCTCATAGCTAGGAATGCCCGATTGGAAACGAAAGACACGCAGATACAATTTCCCGGAGTCGGTATCGGCCTCGATTGCGAAAACGGGAGACGCGCGGACGCCATCACACAAACAATTTGTCCAAGGAAACCTCGCGGCTAACTCCTCGACAGGCCGCTCCCATTCCTTGAACCTGGTCTGGCGCGGTGGAGCGCTCTTCTCTTTTCATTTGGCAACTAGCGCCCCACGATTTCGCGTAACTCTTCTTCTTTCCAGGGCTCGTTCCGCCCCTGGCTTTCGCGCCGTACGTTGTCCACCGCCTGCGGCGAAACGGGTTGTGCCTGATTTCCCCATTCCTGTCGAATGTAGGAAAGGATGGCGGCAATCTCCTCATTGCTGAGCTGGGAATTAAATGGAGGCATGGTGAGTTCGCTGCCGACTTTTCCATGCAAGACAATTCTCACCAGACCCTTTTCTTGACCGAGGACCCAGGGAGATCCCACCAGGGATCGACTCATTCCATCGCCGCTGGGAAGGTGACAGAAACTGCACTTCTCGAGATACTGCTTCTTTCCTTCCTGAATCAACGCCTGCTGTCCGAGGTCGGGCCTGGGCGATTCCTTTTCTGCACCCCAATGACGGTCAATCAGCTCATTCAAACGTGCATCCTGAAATCGCTTGATACGAGCCAGCGTGCTGGTTCCGAGATAGTCAGGATCGATATTCCCAGCATCGACCGCTTCCAGGAATAGCCCCGCCCACTCCTCGTTGGAAACGAGCGTCGATTCGATCACTGAACGCAGGGATGGCGCTGAATCGGGGTAAATGGAAATCGCAGTTTGAGCCACTTCTGCATTGTCGAAAGAAGCCAGGAACCGAAGCAGGTCGGCTTTAAAGTCCGCTGACTCCTTTGGATCTCGCAGCATTTCAAAAAGACCCGGCAAGGCTGATTCAGCTCGGGAGTCCACGAGTGCGGCTGCCAGCCGCATTCGCTCTCCTCGTTCCAATTCCCGATCGGAAAGTAGCAACAGCGCCTTCTCAACCAGCCCGACCTGACCAAGATGGAGTCCCAGACTCACGACGACAGGAGAGTCAGGAAAAGCTTGAAGCTGCTGTTGCAGCTGCTGCTGCAAGGCAGCCGGGACAACCTCTACAAACTGCCCGTGCAGCCCTTCTTCCATCCCTTCCATTAAGCTGATCTTGAGGTTAGGCGGGGCAGCCTCGAGCAAACGAGCCGCAATTTGCAAGTTCTGCTGACTAACCGCCGGATCGTAGTTGGAGAGCCATTCCGAGTAGACGCTCAGGTAATCTCCGCTAAATTCGTAATACATGCGGTTTCCCTGCTCGAAGGCGAAGCGTTTGCCGAGACGAGGCACAAGGTGCTCACGAAAGATACTGGATTTCCACAAGTCCGGAGTGCTCTCCACAAAATGGACAACCTGTTGCTTTTCTCGCTTGATCTGCTCTTCCATCGCCCACCAGAGGAGCAGGGGTATATGGATATCGCTGGTGTCCTCGTTACGCGCTAACAAGCCCCGGATGAGGGGGAGTGCCTGCTCTGCGGGCAATCGCTTGGCGGTGGAAGCAAGCTGACTGCGTACCTGTACGTTCGGCTCGCGGGCGGCCATTGAGATCAATCGGTCGAGTGTCTGGGTCTCCACCTTTCCTACATCTCCCAGCAGCCTTACGCTCCAGAGACGGAGGTAAGGATCCGCATGCTGCAGCTGCTCGTAGGCGAAGCTTTCCTCCAGACGTCCTGATCCGCTGAGAACCCACAAGGCTTCGAGGGCTGCTTGAGGCTCTCCTTCCCGCACGATTGACTTGAGTCGGGGCACGATCGAAGCATCCCTTCGATCGACCAGAATCCGACGAGCGTGTTCCCGATACCACTTACGATCGTCGGCGAGGAGGTCTACGAGATCGTCTGAATTGAGAGCCGCCAGATCAAATCGTGCCGAGGGCTCGAATCCTTCACGGCCTCGAATCCGGTAAATGCGACCCACGTCCTTCTGCCAATTGTCCTCAGGGCTGAGGTGACTGAGACGAAAATCATGCCAGTCTGCGATGTATAGTGCCCCATCCGGCCCTTCGCGGACATCCACTGGCCGAAACCACCGGTAGTCGGTCAGGACTAAGGGTTCGCGGTCTTCGGTGCGGTAAGAAGAACCATCCGGAAGAAGGTCGGCAGACTGGACACGGTTGGTAAGCGACATCCCCGCAATGAGTCGTCCCTGCTGATTAGGAAGTCGACCTTCCTCGTAAATGACCATGCTTTGAGGGAAGCGAGGTTGGTACCCCTCATGCTTCATATGCTCGAAGTAACCAAAAGCAAAAGGGTTGGTCAGCGGGCCATGCTTGCTGAAGCCTTTGATGTAGTAGCCGCCCTGCACGTAGTGGAGGCCCCGAGTAGCACCATGGTTGGTCCCCGAGAAGGCGCGGCCCTTACTGTCAAAATCAAGGCTCCAGGTGTTTCCCCCGCCTTCCGCAAATAATTCAAACTTTCGGTCGTCAGGGTGGTAACGCCATACCGCCTGCCCGAGGAAGTGGATTCCCTGGATGCGGGATGTGGTGGTGCTTCCAGTCACCCCGTAAAGCCACCCGTCCGGGCCCCAATGGAGACTGTTGGCCACGGAATGGGTATCTTCTAGTCCAAAACCGGACAGATGGACTTCCGGGTCCCCATCGGGGACGTCATCTCGGTCGCGGTCGGGATAAAAGAGCAGATAAGGAGGGTTCAAAACCCAGACCCCTCCTCTTCCGAACTCCACACTCGAAACAATATTCAAGCCAGTAAGAAAGTTTTTGTGCCGGTCGAAAATCCCATCTCCGTCGGTGTCTTCGAGAATCGTTATCTTGTCTGCGCCGGGTGTGTGATGAGGGGGAGGCGGAGGAACACGGTCGAAAACCGCCCGCAGGTAACGATCGTACTCGACGATCTTAAGTCCTGCAGGAAAGGGATACTGCAGGTATTGGACGACCCAAAGCCTACCTCTTTCGTCAAAGCGGATATCGAGTGGCTGGCCGATCACGGGTTCGCTGGCCACGATATCCATCGCCAACGAGTCTGGAAGAATGAACCGTTCAAGTGACTCCTCCGGGCTTAAGGGAGGCTGGTCCCCGGCACCTTCGACTCCCTCACCCGCACCCTGAAAATCGCGGACG
>DATGOF010000509.1:0-2163 GCA_035306285.1 Acidobacteriota bacterium
CTTCGCGGCGAATCGCCTCATCGATTCTCTCCCTCCAGTCTTCAAAATCAGCGCCTTTCCAGCCCAGCTTCTCCAGTTCGCGCAAGGTGTCTCGCGCCTGGTGAAGATGATCCCTGTCCATCAACTCGGGAAGGCGTGATCTCAATTTCTCAATTTCTTCGCTCTTTCGCTGCTCTTGAGTAAGCCTGGCCTGAATTCTAAGGGCCACCTGGCGAATGCCTCGAGCAATATCAAGCAGTGCCTCATCTCTATCGCTCCAGGACATCACCGGGCGAGCGTCCCTTGGAAGAGCCTGGATTTTTCCAAAGGGTGCGCTGTTCCAGTCGCAGGCTCTGAGAATGATCGGGATGACTACGGCGTCACCGCGAGTGTGTCGCTCCATGGCCTGCTGCACTTCTTTGTCCCAGCAGTAATCGGAGGCGAGAAAGTCAGCACTGACTAGTAGGAGAATAATATTGGAAGTAAGCAGCCGCGTCTGTATCTCCTGATCCCATTCCTGTCCTCCCTGAATCAGGCGGTCGTACCAGCCCTCAATGACGCCCTGCCGCTGAAGAAGCTTAAGATGCTTGACCAGCTCTTCACGGAGGTCTTCATCTTCGTGCGCATAGGAAACAAAAAGTGTCACGGCTGTGGAAGACGACATGATCACCGCCCCGGGGGATCTATTACCTTCTATTCTCGCACGGCTTTACCTTTTGCGCCGGAGAATTTGCTTTCCATCAGGCTGTGGATTCCCGATCAATTCAAGCTCTTGTTCCCATGGCTCTTCCTGCTCTCTTTTCGGACCGCTCTGTGCTTAGACTCCATTTCAACCAGTCTCATTTCGATCTGCGGAGTTCCCCTGCCACCCTCCAGTCCCTGATAACGCAGCCACGGATGCGGGCTCGACGCATCGAACCAGAAATAGGTATCCGGAAGAAAAACTGTAAAAAGACTGAGAAAACCGAGGTTCACATTCACTTTTAAACGATAGGAATCGAAAGTCCCCGCTGGAACGGATACTTCTTCCATTCCCCCGTCTTCAATCTCAATCTCATAGAGGTGTGGTTCATTGGTCAGCAAGTGGGCCTTCACCTTCTCGCCGGAGTTGAACGGAAAACCGCGTAAAGCCACTGCGATTCCAGACACGATCAACGTATCGGAAGGAATTTCAAAGACTTTTCGTTCAGGAGAGCCGCCTACGATTGTTCGAGTGAATTCAGCAGTTTCGTGTTCCCAGTCCAGAAACATCGTCTCCTCCCGCAAAAGGTTCGCACCCAGATCGTAGAACTGCCGTTCCATTTCCCGTGGCCGAAATCGAGAACCGCTTTCCCAAACGGAGCTGACCTCCCACCGTACCGGGTCTTTGAAGGGAGAATGCACACCCTCGCCCGTCTCACGAAAGAAGACAAGCGTTATACCTTCAATCTCTTTAACGGTCTGGGACCATTGCTGTGTCCAACGTTGCTCACCACTTTCATCAAGGGCGATAACTTCTCCGGAATCCGGCCCTCGGAGCAGGGGAATGTCGAGCGCTGGCGGCTCTCGCTGAGGCGCTTGCTGGCCTGCCGGCAGGGTCACAAACAGCGCCAGGGTTAACTGACCTACAAGTAGGAATCCCAGCGACCAACCAGAGTTTCTGGCGTGCACAGCGCGGGCTTTCTCACCTCGGTCTGTCTCCAGCTTCATGAGTGAGTCCTGGTTGAACGCCCCCTCGTTCAAATGGCAGGCAAGTTAGTGTAGCGTTGTACTTCCCTGAGTCGTAAATTGAACGGTATCCACAGGCGTGACGGTGCCCACCTTTTCACTAGAATAGACGAAAGGCCCTTATCTGACCATTAAACTTTTCCAGGAAAGGAGCTCCATGGAAATCATAACGCTCACGATGAATCCCGCAATTGACTTGAGTGCTACCGTAGATCACGTCATTGCGGACGTTAAACTGCGATGCCAGAATACGAAGCGAGAGGCAGGAGGCGGAGGGATCAATGTATCGAAAGCTCTCCATAAGCTGGGCGGGGAGTCACTGGCGATCTTCCCGACCGGCGGGGCTACGGGCGCGTTGCTGGAGATGCTGATCAAAGAGGAGGGCTTGCAATACCACCGGCTCGAAATCGCGGGTTGGACGAGAGAGAACTTCTTCGTCTTCGAAGAGTCTGCCGGTCACCAGTATCGTTTCATTAT
>DATGOF010000510.1:0-6104 GCA_035306285.1 Acidobacteriota bacterium
CGACAACAGCTCTTCACCGGCTGAACGGTATAATTCGCCGTCCAAGAAGCGTTTGCGCCTACCCTTCCAGTGGCCTGTCGGCGAACCGGATCTTTTCAGACAATACCTACTACAAGCTGTCAATGAAAGTTAGTCAAGGGTTCACCGAAGAATTGCCATTTTACGCTCTCGCGATCCCGGGATCCGCATTTGGTCGCGATATTTGGCTACGGTCCGGCGAGTGATTTGGATGCCATCCTGGCTCAAGATCTGAGAGATCTTCTGGTCTGAAAGTGGCTTCTGTCGATCTTCGCCCTCAATGATCTTCTTGATCTTCTCTTTGACGTGTACGGTGGATACATTCTCACCATCCGACCCCTCAACACCGACAGTGAAAAACTTTCGAAGCTCGATGACCCCTTGAGGAGTATGCGCGTATTTGTTGGCAACGACGCGGCTAATGGTGGACGGGTGAACCTCCAGCTCTTCAGCAATATCTTTAATCAGCATCGGCTTAAGGTAGAGCCTTCCCTTTTCGAGAAACTCTCGTTGCCTTCTGACGATGGCATGACAGACTCGGAAGATTGTCTGCTGGCGCTGATCGATACTGCGTAACAATTCTACAGCAGAGCGAAAACGCTCCTTGACATAACTCTTCGTGTCTTTTGAGACATCCTTTCCCTTGAGGAGAAACTTTCGATAGGCGCGGTTCAGTCGTAGGCGAGGCAGTCCATCATCATTTGCAACGACTTGATAGTCGTCGCCGACTTTATAGATATAGACATCGGGACGAATGTAGAATGGCTCCCCCGAGCTGTATTTCTCACCCGGCTTCGGGCAGAGAGTACGAATCACTTCGATGGCATCGGCAATGTCATCCAGATCGCACTTCAATTCTCTGGCAATTTCTCTAAATTTCTTCTTCTCGATCAAAGGTAAGTAGTCGATGACCAGACGCTCAGCCAGAGTTCCTTGTGCCCCGGCCGCTTCCATCTGTATGAGGAGACACTCCTGCAAATTGCGCGCACCAACCCCCAGCGGATCAAAAGTTTGAATCAGGCGCAGTGCCTTTTCTGCCTGTTCAACCGAACAGCCCAGCGCCGCAGCCGCCTCCTCTAAAGAAATCGTCAGGTACCCGTCTTCATTAATGTTGCCGATAAGATATTCGGCAATCTCCCGTGTCTCATTGTGGGCTTCGGCGAGGTTGAGCTGCCAGTTAAGATGGTCAATCAGGGATGAACTGGAAGCCAGGAAAAGTTCAAAGGAAGGACGATCGTCATTCGGCTCGTATTCCACCCTTTGAGGCGTACTGTTCAGATAATCACCGAGAAAGTACTCGTAGTCGAAATCCTCGAACGCGTCCTCCTGCTCCTGAGTCGTCTCATCAGTTCTTTCTTTGACGTCGAGCTTGGAATCGGAGCTCTCTGAATCAGACTCGTCACTGACCTCTTCAAGGAAAGGATTCTTGACTAACTCTTGGGTCATTAGATCCTGAAGTTCTAACTGATTCAGGGTTAGCAGCTCGATTTTCTGCAACAGCGACGGGGTCATTGCCAGACGCTGCGACACATTGATGTTCAGTGTCGGTCGAAGTTGATTCCGTTTTGCCATCGGACTCTTTCGAGGTGGTCTTAACTGTCTTTGATTTCCCTGTCAGTATAGTCGGAAATGCTCTCCGAGGTAAACTTTTCGTACTTCGAGGTCGGCGGATAGTCTGTCTGGTGTCCCCGTTCTAAAGATCTTTCCTTCTTTGATGATATAGGCCCGGTCAGTAATCCGAAGCGTCTCACGCACATTGTGGTCGGTGATCAACACCCCGATACGTTTGGCCTTTAGACGGCCGACGATCTTCTGGATTTCCAGAACGGCCAGAGGATCGATTCCGGCGAATGGCTCGTCAAGCAAGATGAAGGATGGCCGTATGACAAGTGCTCGAGCTATCTCCAAACGTCTTCTCTCCCCGCCTGAAAGTGTATAGGCAGGGCTCTTTCGCAAGTTTGCGATACCGAATTCGTCCAACAGCTCGCTCACTCGTTCGTCAGCCATACCTGGTTTAAGGTTCAACGTTTCCGCTATTGCATAGAGATTATCCTCGACTGAAAGCTTGCGGAAGACGGAAGGTTCTTGCGGCAGATAGCTGATCCCTTTTCGGGCACGAAGATACATTAGGAGGGAAGTTATATCCTCTCCGTTAAGATAGACGGAGCCGGAGTCCGGCGAAGTAAGGCCAACAATCATATAAAAAGTAGTCGTCTTCCCTGCGCCATTTGGACCCAGAAGACCCACTACTTCACCGGAGGAAATACTTAGCGAAACGCTAGTGACGACGGGCCGCCCACGGTAGCTCTTGGAAAGCTCTCGTGCTTCCAGTTTTGGAACAAATTCATGTAACCGCATGGCTTGTACCCGGATTTCCACTTGAAGCGAACAAACTATTTAATTCCGCCATGGAATTCCTTACCGGCTCACCCATTGATTTTCACGATGCTACCAACCGGGAGGCCTTAACAGTTGTGGCTGTAAACTCGATTAGCCTAGCCGACAAGTTCTCCCGCTATGCCATAGAGGAGAGTTTCCACAATCCGCTTTGAGAGGACGGCCTCCGTCAAACCGGGTTACAAGGGCTTATCGTCATCTCCTAGAATAACTACACGTTCCTCCGCACCATAGTACACGGCTCTCGCGCCATGCCAGGTTCTACCCTTTTCTCTTATTTGTACTCCTCCCGACGCCACAATTCGATCAAGCTCTTCAAGACGCTGAGAGGTGAAATGGAAGACAACCCGAGACGCTTCGACGTCTAAGTCATCACTCTTTACTTCAACATTGCCTTCATAGACAGCAGTTGCGTCTTCTCGGTTCAACGTCAACTGATCAGAGGTCACCCTGTACTGCCTCTCCTTTCGCTGATCGTCGACCGGTTGAGTCAGAGTACTCTCCACGTTGCCTTCTACGATTAGCTCATCCGTTCCTTGATGAAAACGGAGCAAGTTTCCCCGGATAACATTCGGCCCCTGAACCAGGCGGGCATTCTGCGTATAGGTTATCCAGCCGGAGTCAGGATCCACTGAAGCGGCCGCCGCAGTCATAATGACTGGACCCTCGCCACGATCCAGAACAGTTTCAACCTTTCCCATTGCTTGGATCGCACCACTGTTTCGATTCAATAACAGGCGATCAGCGACCGTCCTGCTGGGCTGCCCTTGAGCACCGTCTGTCGGTCGGACCGACCCGGAAACTGTTAGAACGGGTCTGCTCTCTCCAGACAGCTCAATCTCTTCTCGTTCAGGAACGTACACGGCGAGATCGGCCCTTGCGTCCAGAGTCTGTGTATTGCTCCTTTCGAACATCTCAAAGTCACCTGATTGGACGGCCCGGACAAGTAGGCCCTGTTCGTAGTCAAGGTCGAGTTGGCGGCTGCGACTGCGGCGCACCATATCGCCGCGGAACACCTCCACTTCGACGCCTACCCCGGCATGGACATGGTCCACTACCCCCATTTGGAAGGTTGATTCGATCTGCGGCGCCCGTACAGAGCTCTGGCCCTCTGAATCAAGAGTTTCGAGAAGACAATCGCCCTTCGCCAATGCCCGGCTGAGCACGCCATTTTCGTAGCTCAAATCCAGCGAATCTCGTGCTGAAAGATGGCGGTGCAACGGAGGTGAAGTGATCTGAACATCAATGTTTTCTCGCGCTGCAGCCCACTGAATTTGGTCCTCCGCAAGGGCTATGGTCAATCTCTCGCTACGCAGAACCTCCCGAGACGGCCGGTCCAGACGCATCGAGCGTCGTGCAATCATCACACCCTCGTCCAGTACCAGCTGTTGAATGCGCTGGCTGGACTCATCGAAAGTAACCAGGAGCCGTTCGGCATTGGATTCCTCAATCTGCAGCGGACTTGATGTCATCTGAACACGCCCCTGGGCTCTCAAAGTTCGAAGTCGCGCTGACTGCACGTCGGCGACATCGGGGTCCATGATTCCTTCAATCACACTGGCCACCAGGCGGTGAGTACCCTGCTCGACGCGCTCCTCATATATGGCCCTGCGTGCAGTCCGCAAAGGGGCCCGCTGTTGATTTTCAAAAACCCTGAACCTCTCCAGTCGATTCCCTTCCTTGGCCATGATCAAATCGATTCGCTCTCCGCGAAAGGACTTGGCCTCGAAGTTAGCCAACCGGGCATTTCCGGTCGAACGAATGTGCTCGATCGACCGTTCTTCCCCTGTAGCAACTTGAATCGCGTCGCCAGAAAGTTGATAGGAGTTGGTCTGGATCAGCGCCTGTCCGCTCAACTGGATGACACCCATTCCCAGGTTGTATATTGCACTCTGGGATTTTGCCGAGCCTTCTCCCTGATCGGCTGGAAAGGTGAGTTGCAGCCCGTCGTCGACCAGAAGGCGCCTCGAAGGAATCTGATATTGAAGCGCCTTACCCACTCCCGTCAGGAGGTTTTTCTGAAATCGAAACTGGTCGTCGATATTGATGACCTGTCGGGCGAGATCTGCCTGAACTCGATCTGACAGGACCTGTGTTCCATCCTCCAGCTCGATCACAACGTCATCCTCGAAATTAATCTGCTTGTTATCAATCCAGTAGACAGCCCTTTTTCCCTCAACTCTGTTCATCACGTCGCCATCGGCATCGAAACGCGTCAGCTGGACGTCTTCTAGGGTATGGACGTTGGTCTGGGTGAGTACGCTCGTCCTGGCGACCACCCGAAAAATCGGGCGTCCCCGTTCCAACTGCGTATATTCAAACTGGGTACTCAGGCGTGCTACGTCAGGGGAAAGGAGATTGCCTTGAGGCGTGTCCGTCGCGGATCGCTGGCGAATCAGGAAGTTCCACAGAATCGCTAACCCACTCACTACAAGAACGCTCACGAGCACGATTCTGAATATCCTCGACCGCATGACTCTCACTTGTTCGCCTACCTTTTATTGTATCTGATCAGGGAGAGCCCAAAGGCGTTCACTGTTCGATTGTCACGAAATTTGCGTGATATCAAAACAGACTCGAGGGGATGAGTCCAGCCTGGGAAATAGGAATAGCGACGATCAGGAAATGCCTTGTTGGTCGGAGATTCGTATGTCCCTGATCGTGAGGTGGAGCTTTGCTTCGCCTCGAAATACGTCGCGGCTTATCGAATAGGCAAGGTCAAGCCGTCCACCCGTAAAGATCTCAGCGGCTCGTCCGCCGCGACTCCACCAGATGGCATCCAGAGTCGACCCGTTACAACGAGCCTGGAACTTCAGGTGTTGTTCTTTGAGAACCCAAGGGCCACCGACCACAGGAACAGCCAGGGAAGAAAAAACAGGAACCGGGTTCCCGACGCCGAAGGGACCCAGTCGATCCACCTCCTGATAAAAGTCCAGGGAGAGCTTTTCAACTGGAAGAACGGAGTCGATAGAGATGGCTGGTGTCAGATCATCAGGGGTTAGGATAGCGGCGGCATACTTCTCGAGACGAGCTGCCAGATGGTTGACTCCATCTTGGCTTGCAAATTCTGGTTTAAGCGTACACCCCACTGCTTGAGCGTGGCCTCCAAAGTTCGCAAAGAGGTCGCTACAGGACTCCAGAGCTTTAAGGAGGTGAAAACCCGGTATACTCCGTCCCGATCCCTGCACTTTATCCTGGCCTATCGACAAGACTAGCGCCGGACGATGAAAACGCTGGACAAGCCGCGAGGCCACATTACCAATGACTCCGCAGTGCCAGTCTCTGCCGGCGGTAACGATGAACTGCTTCGTAAACGATTCCGGCGAACTGTCGTACTGCGTCTCGATCTCGTTCAGAATTGCGTTCTCTTCATTGCGTCTCTCAACGTTTCGAGAATTCATTTCACTGACGATGGCCAACGCCCTTTTCGGATCTCCCACTCCGAAAAGATCGATAACCTCGGCGCCTCCACCCATCCGAGTAAAAGCGTTGATTCGCGGAGCCAGTTTAAATCCGATATCAACATAGTTGACATCCGGTCCAATTCCAACCCCCTGCAGCAATGCCTGCAACCCCGGATTACGGGGATGCGCAAGACCTGCAAGCCCGTGGCGTACGATAATGCGGTTTTCTCCGACCAGAGGGACCATGTCGGCGACGGTGCCGATCGATACCATCTTGAGAAAATG
>DATGOF010000511.1:0-3225 GCA_035306285.1 Acidobacteriota bacterium
GAGGGACTCGTGACAGCCAGTTTTCAATCGAATAGAAGAAGAAGAGCTTGTCTCGGTTTGCGTTCAATCCTCCCGGCAGTAGAATCGGACCGCCAATGGAGCCTCCCAGGGTTGAATAGCGATAAAGGGGCTTCTGGACGCCTTGCTGATTTCGGAAGAAGTCATTGGCATTCAGATTTTCGTGACGTTTATACCAGTAGGCCGAGCCGTGGAAATCGCGTGTTCCCCCTTTCGTGACCACGTCCACTACAGCACCGCCGTTGGAGCCGTGCTCGGCACGATAACTGTTCGAGAGTACTTTCACCTCGCTGATTGCGTCAAATGATATCGTGCTACTAAAAGTGGCGGAGGCGCTCATATCCATTCCCGGCACACCATCCAGAAAAAAGACATTTCCGGTGGGCCGAGTTCCATTGATTGAAGTGGAAGCCGTTCCAAAGTTACCTCCTGGAGACTCGACATCTGCTCCGTAAGCAACCCCTGGAAGAATTCGCAGAAAAGCCACCACGTCGCGTCCCCGGATGGCCATACTCTCCATCTGCGTGGATGTAAGCTGAGCACTCAGCTCGCTACTCTCAGACTGAACCGCGGCTCCCTCGGCCGAGACCGTAACCGAGTCAGAGAGTTCTCCCACCTCCAGGACAATGCTCCCGAGGGGCAGGCGTTCGTTCGCACTTAGCACGATTCCACTTTGTTCATACCGTTTAAAGCCTGGAATCTCGACCGCTACCCGGTAGGTCCCCGGGGGAACCGCGGTAAACACGAAGTTACCTGTGTCATTTGAAACCGTATTTCGTGCCTCTCCGGTTTGCTGATTTTCCAGTATGACGGAAGCACCCGGGATATTTGACCGTGTGGCGTCAACAACCGTTCCGGTAATGGTCCCGGTAACCAGTTGTGCGGCGACTGGCGCGGAATAGAGGATAAACAAGAGGACAAGACACAAAGTGCGAAGGCAACGAAGTGGAGACATTTGACCTCCTCACACGGCAGCGACTACTGGGCTGCCAGCCTCGAAACAGATTTATGCGAATTGTTATGAATTCCGTTCGATAGACTCTAATTGAGCGAACAGCTGAAATCAATACTTTTTTTGATGAAACAAGTAACCAAAAACTTGAAGTGCGAGTAGCCTTCGTCGTGAACAGAACACAGGATCCGGAAATTGGGCACGCTGGCCATTGATGGATCGAAAGTGAAAGATCTTGTTGTACGGATACGCCACCGGGGTGCGATCCTCGCGCGTGCCCGAGGAGTTACTGGCCAATGCCGGCTATAAAGGGGAAACCAATTTCGAGCAATTGGAGACAAAAAAGAATTGATGCTTACGTCTCCCTGGCGCGGGAAAGAAAGAAGGCTTCGAGCCGATCGGACGAGCGCTATCCGGCCAGCCAGCGAATGTACGACAAACTGCAAAGTTCGACAGGTCGGATGAATCATCGAAAACGCAAAGGGATTGTGGAGCCGGTTTACGGATGGATCAAGGAGATCTTGGGATTCCGGCGATTCAGCTTAAAGGGAGTGGAAAAGGTCACATCCGAGTGGGATCTGGTCTGCTTGGCCACGAACCTGAAGCGTCGGCATGCGTGTTTGCCTGGATCTAGAAGAGAAAAAGGGCATCGCACTGCGGGCAGCGCTCAATACAGGAAGCCACCACTCAATTCTGGCCAGCCCCCCCTTCCCACGGGGATCACCTTTGGGACAAATGAATGTGGTTTTACACGTTTTCTGCCGCGCAGACTGCTAGGGGATACCTCTTCTATTGTAGAACAGGTATCCCTGCCAAGTTTTCGTGAGAAGGGCATTTCGCCTTTCTCACGGCCTGGAGAGTCACGCAGATCGATCAGAACTTATAGAGCAAAGACATCTGGATCTGTCGGGCCGGTCTGGTTCCACTGGCCTGACCGAAGGAAGCACTCTGCAGACTGGTGACGATATCTCCCCATTGCGTCTTATTGAAGATGTTGAAACTTTCCATGCGGAATTCGAGCTCATGGGCTTCCCGCAGACGAAAGCTCTTGGCCAGTGTCATATTCCAGTTGTTGATTCCCGGTGCAGTCAGAATACCCGCAGAGGAGTTGCCCCAGGTCGCAAAAGCAGGTTCGGAAAAGCAGCTGGTGTTGAAATATTCAAATCGGTCACCAGGCGCGCCGTCGAGATCACAACCGGCGATGCGATTGGCGAGCTGGCTGCCAACACCGGTACCGCTGTTGTCTGCGCTGAGAATAGTACGCGGAGAACCCGTGGAAAACTCTGCGATGCCACTCAGAGTCCAACCACCCAGAATGGCATCGGCCACACCGCTGACTGGATAAAGCCGCCCCTGCCCTACCGGGATCCGGTAGGCCCAGGCACTTACGAAGCGCGCCGCCGGCGTGAGATCGCTTCGTCCCCGCCAGATATCGTAATAGGCATAGTGGTAGTTGCCGGTGTAGTTGGCGCTATCGCCCCGGTTGCTGGATAGGTTCTTCGCCCAGGTGAAATTGGCCATCATTGACAGGCCCTTCCATTCGCGATTTCTGACCCCGAAAGTACCCGAATGGTACTTTTGCCACGCCCAGGGAACCCAACTGCTGATCACGCCCCAGCCGGGAAGAAGTCGGCGCTCCTGAAGAGGTACGTCCTCCAGATCTCCCACCGGCAATGCCGGAGCGTTTCGGTCTACGAACTGTTGATTGTGAATGGTGCGCGAGCCTAGATAGTCGGCTTGAAGCGACCAATTGGAATTGATCCTGTGCTGGACACTGAAAGACCACTGGTAAACAGTGGGAGTCGGAAAGTTACCACCTTCAATCGTCAGGAGGCGTCCGGCACGCGGTGGGTCTTCGTAAGCGGTCGGGATTGTAAGGGCAACGGTTTCCGGAAACTGGTCCTGAACGCGTAATGGCGGCAATTGTTCGGTTCGGTCGGTTCTCTGATAGGACGTCCTGGTAAATGGTGCCGCTCCCCCCTGCATATCGGAGAAGCGGTTGGTATTGATGTTGCCCGCATAAAAGATACCGCCCGCTGCACGGATCGTCGTATCGGCTGTCAGCGTGAAAGCAAAACCAATGCGAGGTGCGAAATCCAGGGTATCGGTCTTATAACCCTGACGAGGCGTATCAGGGTTCAACGGTGCCGATCGGCCGTATTCCTTCGCGGGATCGAGTGCGTCTAGAGGATTCGCCAGCGCATAGATGAGTTCCCCTTCTCCAGAGGGCTCGAACCGCACTGCATTGTGACGCG
>DATGOF010000512.1:0-2353 GCA_035306285.1 Acidobacteriota bacterium
CATTTTCAGCGGTGCTTACGCGGAGCCACAGGGAGCCTTCAGGATTGAGCGGAACACGCTGGCGCCGGCACCGGGACGACTTATCGCCCCCTGGGCGCGGTCCGACACGCCGGGTTATGCAGGCGGGGGCCCCAAGTTTGATCTGCAGCAGTGGAATCCCGAATACTTCGAGCGGCTGCACGATCTGATGGAGGAAGCCTCACGACTCGGCATCGTAGTCGAATTGGTACTCTTCTGTCCCTTCTACAGAGAGGAGCAATGGGCGCTCAGTCCAATGAACGCGAGCAACAACATCAACGGAATTGGTGCTGTCGAAAGAACGGAGGTGTATACAGTCGAGGGAAATGAGGCATTGCTGGCCGTTCAGAAAGCGATGGTCCGAAAGATCGTCGAGGAGCTCAACGGGTATGACAATCTTTATTATGAGATCTGCAATGAACCCTATTTCGGAGGCGTGACACGGGAGTGGCAGCAGGAGATTGTTCGGACCATTGCATCGACAGAGCAGAATCTGAAGTTCCGACACCTGATATCTGAGAATGTGGCCAACGCGGGAGAGATCGATTTAATGAGAGGGAGCGGCAAGGTCTGGAGCCTGCTTCATCCCGAGGTAGACATTTTGAACTTTCACTATTCCAACCCTCCCCTGGTTGTGGCGCTCAACTATTATTTGAATCGCGTCATTGGCGAGAACGAGACTGGATTCAAGGGGACAGGAGACGAGTATTACCGTCGTGAAGCCTGGGAGTTCATTCTGGCCGGAGGTGCTCTCTTCAATCACCTGGATTATTCGTTTGCCGTCGGATTCGAGGACGGGACATTCGAGTATCCTGATACGCAGCCGGGCGGCGGGAGCGCGAATCTTCGCCGGCAGTTTGCCATCTTAAAGCGGTTTATCGAGTCGTTCGAATTTGTTCGAATGCGGCCTGATAATACAGTGATCCGCGACGGTATTCCTCGCGAAGGACGGGCCCACGTACTGGCCGATGCGGGCCGCGCCTACGCAGCCTATATTCGGGGTGACGCGGAGGAATTGAATTTGAAGGTGGTGCTGCCGGCCGGGTCTTATCGCGTGGAGTGGCTCGATCCCTTAAGCGGTGAAACTCAAGACGCCGGCACGGTGCGATTGGGAGCGGCCCCGGCATCTTTATCGGCGCCTTTCTACCATGGAGAGATCGCGTTGCGAATCCTTCGCAGCGCAGAGCAATAGAGTAGGCAGCGGGAGTGAGAAGCGGCCTGAGCTGCTTCTGTGTAGCTCAAATCACACACCGGACTCGTGTCTCTCGTGCCATCTTGATGCCGAGAGGAGGTTGCCAATCTTGATAGGAGGGGGCCTTGAGGAAGTACATCACCGGCATCTTGGTTCTCATCGTTATATCGTTTGTCTTCCTATGGATTTCCTCGCAAAGGAAGGCACCGAAGCTGGCCGGCCATCTGTCTGGCGAGGTCGGGAATCGAGTCGGTGGCCAGAGCGGAGATCAACGAGCAGCGACTTCCCCGACTCGAAATCCCGCATCAACCGAACCGTCATACCTCGAGTTCAATCCTGCCAGACTAGAGGAATATTTAAGAGGCGCACCATTTTTGATTCATGGACGAATTCGAGATGAGGAACAAGCACCAGTGTCGGATGCCACGGTCACGCTGTTTTCCTCAAGGTCTCCGTTTCCATCATTCGAGTTCACCGAGCCCATAATGACGTCTCGTAGCCGGCAGGATGGCTCTTACGAACTCCACCTCGATTTGCCAGTTTCTGGATGGGTGGTGGTCGAGAAAGCTGGATTTGCTGCAGCGGAAGCGCACGTTGGGCTCGAACAGGCGGGAGCTATCACCAAGAACTTCATCCTCGTGCCGGCAGTTGCAGCAATGTCCGGAACGGTCACGGATGAGGCAGGTAAACCAATCGCGGGGGCAGCCGCATATGTCTCATTTCCTCAAATCGGCTTTGCAGATCGAATGCCCAGTCCTCGGGTAGCAATAACGGACGACCAGGGACAGTTCGAGTTAGTCGGCCTTCCAGAGCAACAGGCATCGGTTGCCGTGTCGGCTCAAGGTTTGTGGAATACCGAGGGACGCATTGTAAATTTAAGCAGGGAGGAAAGGACACACCTAACCTTTACTCTAAAAAGAGGAAGGTCGCTCACTCTGGTGATTAAAGACGATAAAGGTGAACCGATAGTCTTTCCATGGGCCAAGTGCTCGGGAATTTTCGCAGCTAGCCCGCATTTCTCAAGAGGTAAGAAAAAAGACAGCCCTTGGTGGTAAAAAGTTTTTATGCCACAACAACTTAAAGCCACGAAGGAAGCTGTCTTCTTACCCACAGAGTGTACTCCACAGGTCTGTCACTTTCAAA
>DATGOF010000513.1:0-3734 GCA_035306285.1 Acidobacteriota bacterium
GAGGAAACCTGCGAGATCTTGAGGGCCGCTTACGGTCAATCGGGCCAGGAGAACCCCGGAGTTCTCCACTGCTTTACCGGAGGTCAGGATATGGCCGGGGAATGCGTAAGGATCGGTTTTTACATTGGCGTGGGTGGAATCTTCACGTTCAAGAAATCAGAAGCGCTGCGGAAAACGATCGAAGAGGTGCCGTTTGAAAGACTCCTGCTCGAGACCGACTCCCCTTTTCTGGCGCCTGAACCCTATCGGGGAAAAAGGAATGAACCGGCCTATGTCCGGATCATTGCTGAGTGCCTGGCACAGGCTCGAGAGTGTACGCTGGCTGAAGTTGGCAGGCAGACATCTGTCAACTTCGACCGTCTGTTTCGGATTACGCCATCAAGGGCGTAGATGCATTCTCCCGAGGCAGGGAAGCAGAGCGGCTTACTTTTGGCGGCGGACAACGATTTTGGGTATTTCCAGCAAGGCGTCTCGATAGATCGAATCAGGAAAATCGGCGAGCATCTCCTGTGCCTGCTCGGCATACTTATCCGCAAGACTTTGTAGATCCTGAAGAGTACCGTACTTGTTCACGAGCTCGATGATCTGATGCTTGTTCTCGTCCGTAAATTCACGCGACTCCACGATTCGCCGAACCATGTCTTTTTCAGCACTGCCGGCCCGCTCCATCAAATAGATAATAGGAAGCGTAACCTTACCCTCTTCCAGGTCTTTCAACACTGGTTTTCCCAGCACTTGCTCATCGGCCGTATAGTCCAGCAGGTCGTCTACCAGTTGAAAGGCCATGCCCACTGATCTTCCGTAACTGGCCAACCTTTCTTCCGTGTCCGCATCAACTTTTGCCAGGATAGCAGGCAAACGCCCGCATCCGGAAAAGAGATGAGCCGTTTTCCTCCAACAGATCGACAGGTGGTCCTCAGACGAGATATCCAGACGGTTGTTATATTCAAGCTGAAGCAATTCGCCTTCGACCATCGTACGAGTGATATCGATTAGCACGTCGAGAATTCGGAAATTTCTCTCCTGCAGGGCCAACCAAAATGCGGTCATGTAAAGCCAGTCCCCAAAAAGAACGGTCTTTTCATCGCCCCACTTAGCATTGAGCGAAGCACGGCCACGCCGGACGGTCGAATGGTCGATTATGTCATCGTGTACCAGCGTTGCGACGTGGATCAGTTCGACGACGACACCCAGCTGAATCGACACGTCTCCTTCCAACCGACAGAGTTTGGAAAGCAGAAGCAACAAGCTGGGGCGGAGACGTTTTCCGCCGCTGTCATGAAGGTACTCATTCATCCGGGTTATCAATCCCAGATGGGAAGTTGCCTCGGATTTGAGACGATCTTCGACATGTTGCAGTTCATGTTCAATGAGCTTGAAGACCTGCTGGGCTGGGAGAGATACATCAGGAGCTGTTCTCATGGCAATTCGGTGTCGATAATATATCACTCCCCCACTGTTGAGAAGGATAACAGCCCCGACTCCTGACTATGAGAGCGGTTAGGACTGGATATTAATCCCGTTCAGGCGGGACGATGTCTTCAACCTGAATCATTTCTTCCCTTTCTCTTCGGGAAGGTTGTGCCGTAGACGGACTCGAAGGTGTCGGTTCTTCAGCCGGCGATGCATCATCATTAAGCTCTGAATCGCCAGGCAGATCCAGAACCCGGGCGACTGACGAGCTATCAATCTGCGAAGTCAGCTCAAATTCCTCGACCGGGAGGTCACTGACAGCCGTTTTCATGAAGTCGACCCAGATCGGAAGGGCGAGAGTAGCACCGAAGACGCGTCTTCCCAGCGACCGTTTCTCGTCATAACCGACCCAAACGCCACTGGTCAGCTGGGGGATAAATCCAATAAACCAGGAGTCGGTGGAATCATTGGTAGTACCGGTCTTTCCGGCAACGGGCCTGCTCAGCTCCTTGGCTCTGGTGGACGTACCAAACTGAACAACACCCTCAAGCATGTAGATCATCTGATCGGCGATCTCAGGGCTCAGGACTTCATCATGGACAAAGGGGCGGTTCTCCTCCAGAAGCACGCCGTTCGAGTCTTCTACTCGTTTAATGAAAAAGGGTTCGGGACGAACGCCATGGTTCGGAAATGCCGTGAAGGCAGACACCATTTCTTGAAGAGTCACTTCGACAGAACCAAGGGCCAGCGAAAGGTAAGGTTGAAAGTCACGATTGATTCCGAATCGACGGGCGACATCAGCAATCTTCTCAGGTCCAATGGCGTGTGCCAGGCGAACCGTGGGGATATTACGAGATCCGGCTAAAGCCTGACGGATTGTAATCAGGCCTCGAAACTCCCCATCCGAGTTGGAGGGGGCGTACGGCCGCCCGAGTGCATCCAGGAACTCGACAGGTGCATCCAATACCTGGTCAAAGGGAGAAAAGCCATGCTCTAAAGCTGCCACATAGGTGAACGGTTTGAAGATTGAACCGGGCTGCCTCATCGCCTGAGTGGCTCGATTGAATTTGCTGTACTCGAAATCGAAGCCTCCCACCATGGCCTTGATCTCTCCCGTCCGGTTCTCGATCGTAAGAACCGCACCCTGAACTTCAGGGATCTGATCCAGTCTAGCCCGGATCAAGTCATCACTCCGTCGGACCTCTTCGAGGGTAAAAACCGCAACATCTCCTCTTTTTAAGACGTCGCTCACCTTTTTCCGACCGGTCCATTGAATCTCTTCCGGTGTGATGGTTGCTCGAAAATTCCCGAAACTGATCTCTGCAGAGTCCTCATCAGCCTCGACGACCACTCCATGGATCATCTTCCCGGCCGTGAAGATTTGTGCCCAATCCGGGTGAGTATACGTCTCGATATTCTGTCCTTCATCAAAAATGTTCTTGACGGGCCCTGCCCAGCCACGAGTTCGTTTGTCGAAGTCTTTGATCCCGTTTCGCAGCGCTTCCTGGGCGGCTATCTGCATATCGTAATCCACCGTTGTGTAGATTCTCAGACCGCCTTGCCAGATGAGATCAGACTGATACTTGGCGTCCAGGTATTGGCGGACCCATTCGACAAAGTAAGGAGCTGGAGATTGCTGGTAGGAGTGATCCTGTACAACCACTTCTTCGGCGAGTGCTTCTTCATACTCCTCCTGAGAAATGAAGTTTTGCTCTCTCATCTGAGAAAGAACCCAGTCTCTGCGATTAATGGCTCGGTCGAGGTGAATGATAGGAGAATAACGAGCGGGCAACTGGATAAGACCCGCTAAAAGGGCCGACTCAGAAATAGTGAGTTCGTCGAGTGTCTTCCCGAAGTAAGCTCTTGCCGCCGCTGCTATCCCGTAATTTCCATGACCAAGAGGAACCTGGTTGCAGTAGAATGCAAAGATTTGTTCCTTTGAATAGTTCTTCTCGATATTGATAGCGTACAGAAAGTCTTTAATTTTCCTGGAAGGGGTCTTCTCAGGACTTGTAAAGCGCATCTTGCTGAGCTGCATGGTGAGGGTCGAGGCGCCCTTACGCTCACCATAAATGATGTCCCGGATGACCGTGACTAATAACCTGCGGAAATCGATTCCGGAGTGTTCGAAAAAGTTGGCGTCTTCAGCTGCCAGAATCGCCCGCTTGACGGTTTCTGGTATTTGGTCGTACGAAACGAGGATCCGCTTCTCCAGAGCAAATTGCCCGAGCACTCGCCCATCGTCGCTGTAGACGTAAGAAACGATGCCCGGCTGATTCTTCTGTAGCTCTTCGACCCGAGGGAGATTGACGATGTAAGCG
>DATGOF010000514.1:0-11499 GCA_035306285.1 Acidobacteriota bacterium
ATTCTGGCGCACCGAAAACGGTCAAGAAAACCTTTTGCTGAATCAGATTTCGGCTTTATTTGACATTTCTACAAGCACTCTTCTAAATTCAAGCGCAGTTATCCTCACAGCTTTAAACTGATTGGAGTTGAAGAACATGTACTCATGGCCTATGGTTGCTCTCTGGGTCGCTCAGGCCCGACCTTTCGGAGGTCTTCGGCTGCTGGGTCTCTTACTGGTGATCGTGGTTATCTTGATGATCATCCTACTCGTTAAGAAGCTAATGGAATGACCCCGCTTGTGTTTAATTCGAATCAGTCATTTCAGGATAAAAATGGAGCTGTGAACCAGCTTCAAATAAACTTCCTCAATTGACTGAAAGCCAGCCGATCGAAAAATATCATTCCAGGCGGCCCGGGTCTGTGGTACCTGATTTGACAGATCGTGAAACAGAAAGTATTCCACCGCGGGGCCTGGCCGCCTCCGTAATATCTCCGTCTCCGGCCGTATGGCTTCAAACAAAATCAACGGGACACCTTCCAGGGATGTTCGGAGTCGCCTGAGCAGTTCTGTAGCTCGACTTTTATCTTTGCGGTCACAAAATTCGTGGAAAACAAAGAACGAAGTGATCGCATCGACGTCTGCGAAATGTTGATTGAGAGGTTCCAGGTTGAAAATATCTCCCTGGTAGAGCTCCACCCTATCCTCCAGTTCCTGTTCGTGGGTTTGGTCCCTGCCCGCCTGGACAGCATCGGGAGAAAGGTCCACCCCGACTCCCCTCAAGTCCGGCAGGTGCTGGCAGAGATAACGGAGAAACGTGCCATCTCCGCAGCCGAGATCCAGAATTTTGTTGTACTTGTTCCGTCGAATGAACTCGGCCGCCAATGGGAAGTAGAACGTAGCCGAAGAAAATCCACTGCCCCGTGCTACATACTCACCATTTCGCACGACGTCCTCACCGTAGCGGATTTGTTTTCGGAGCAGAGGCTCCATCTTGTTCAGGACTTCTTCATATCCGTATGTCAGGTAGAACCAACCTCGGACGAGGTCATGTTCGACGATGAAGCGGCCATCTCGATCCAGTGCATAGCGAGTTCCATTCTTCCGCAGGATTTTACGAGCAGAGAGTGCATCACAAAGGCCGACTAAGAGATCAGGATCCAGATCTTGTTCCCCGGCAAACTCAATGGCATCCACCCACTCGGTCTGGCGAACCTTGTCGAGAAAGCCGACATTGAAAAGCGTCTGAATTGTACGGGTCAGATAATGTCCTTTAAGGATTCCTTCCCATCCCCAATTACGCGCCCGCCTCAACTGTAACCATTCGGACAAGCTAAAGATTCTCAGCAATGATAGGTTTCCGAACATATTAGACTCCTGCCCAGGCCCCGGGAGCCTTGTTTTCGGCAAGCCCGGAGTTTATCTCCGCCATGAACGAGGCATGGATAAGCCTGCCCTGGCCTGCAGAAAGAACGGCCGATTCCGGTCCGCATCTCTCAAAGCAGCTTGATGACAGCTGATCGTTTGGCTTGAGAAATGGGGACGAGAACCCGGCTACCAATATGCCGTTAGATTCTCGTCCAGCTGCGGCTGTATACGTTATAGTCCTGGACGAGACATACACAGCAAGCAAGCGCTGGTAGCGACATGTCCTCGTCCACAATGATGCCTCCATCTCCATCCTGAGATACACCGTCCGGGTTCGTGCAACGTGTGATTACGTGCGTGTCGCGGCGCCCGGCAATGCGAGGAACTCAGGGTTGGTACAAGGTTTTCATCCGATGAGATCGATAGATAGCTCCTTCCGAGGAAAACATAAATCGAAACTGACCGTCGGGGGAGACTTCGATAGACTCGCTGTATCCCCCTTCGTCAGCGTCGATAAGTCCATTGAGGAAATGGTAGTTACCGTTACGGAGCTTTTGGGCGCTACCCAGGGCAAAGGCATAGCTTCCAAGATCGTAGCTGCGAACGCGTACTTCCATATTCTCCTCGTCAATCAAGAGCACCTGTCCACGGCTGTTACCTCCGGGACCCGCTTCGACCCGGGTATTTCCGTTGTCATACACGACCAGTTCATCACCCTGGAAACGGGCATCGTGCTGATGTGAGAACCACGGCCAATCGTCTTCGGGATCTTCTGAAATAAAAGTGAAGTCTCCGTCTTTTCCGAGGCGCCAAATGACGCTTCCGTCACCGTTTCCATTATCATAGTTCACCTTGATGACCCAATCCTGGTGGCGCAACGAAATCAGGATACTACCGTCTTCGGGAACATAATCAATAGCGTTGGCATGCAACCAATCGTTCGCTTCTTCGGCGAAGAACAAGGGGGGACATCCTCCATCTCCTCCTCCCATGGTGCAAACCTCGTCTAGAATTGCTTTTCGCGTCACATCCAGATGATCAAAGGCGTTCCAGACCCAGCTGACCTGGAAGTTCTCGTCCAGATCGATCACCATCTCCCCGTAAATGTCCACCGTTCCTTCTCCCTGGACATCGGTCATAAGACGTTCGACTGAACCAATCACCAGAGTATGCCCGTTGGGTAAACGGATCGCTTCGTGGTGAAATGATCCGATGGGGTCTTGACCGAGCGTCAGAAGCTGGCGTGAGACTCTCCGCGCATGTGTCTCTCGGACGATGTTGCCGGCTAAATCGATTTCACGAAGGACCTGACCTTCGTAAGCCTGGTCTTTCATGATGATGAGCATCGTTCCGCCTTCGACCGGCCTCGGGATTACAGATCCGATCTGGGCCGTTCCCGCGAGCTTGTCGTAGTACCACACGATATTTCCTGCCAGATCGGTGGCGATCGGGAAGAGCGTGTTTGGGTCTGGTCCCAGGACGTAGGTGGACAGAAGTATTCCGTCCTGCAAACTGGTATCGAGGCCGGGGGGAATCGAAATTTCAAACAACGGAAAACTAACATCGGGAATTCCGGTGTGAAAAGGAAGCGTCAGTCCTGGGATGGCAACAGAGCCGAAGACTCGTTCCTGAGTGATCAGATAGGTCGTATCAGCGCGCATGCCAGCCACGTAGAAATTGACACTCTTACCCGGAACACACGGCTTTACCGGGGTTTGCTGAGAGAAAAGGCTTCCCACGGCGGAAAAGGTGACTCGAACGCCTCCCCCTATACAGGGCGGATGACTGTACAGCGCGACGAGCGGATGCCGAGTTGTGGAAATTACCGGGACTGAGCCCGTTGCACGGCTGGTAATCAGAAAGAGTATCTGGTCGTCAGCAAATTCCAGTTTCGCAGGTGATGCGGCAACAACTCTGAGTTCGTAGAGGCCTTCCTCGAGCGCGGCCCACTCGAAAACGTTCCAGATGTTGAAGTCTCGGACGATCTTCCATTCACCTCCGACGGGCCGATATGAAAACTGGTAGGAGGGAGGAGGGAAACCTGCATCCCAGACCGAAGCAGTCAAGAGAACGGGCGTTCCAACCGGTTGGCCTGATGGGAGGTTGGTCTCCAGCTTAACCTGTAGCCCGAAAACTCCTGTAGTAAAGCAGATGAGAAGGATTGAGCACAGCGCTATAGTTGCAAGACGTTGACTAAACTTCCACTGGAACATGAGTCCCCTCCCTTTCGGCTTTTGATCAGATGAGTCTGTGTTAGGTTTAAAAAGCTCGCTTGAGGTATAGCGGTTCGGAAAAGATTCTGTACCGCAGAGCTTTGAGAAATCAACATGTCTTTTTGAGGGTGATTCAGGCGCCCCCACGCCAATGACTACTTGAAGTCCCCTAGATTCCGCTGAATGGTAGTATGCAGCCAGCTACCGCGTCAAGGGTCGCAACCACATAGACGGAGGCCGCAGGGAAGGTTTTTTGAAGTTGTTGTTGTAGATAACTATTTCCACGAGAGAGTGAGACCTGAAAAGAGTCGAAGACCGTAGTTTTCTTGACGGCCGAGATTGTGGACTTTCACCTCTGAAACCCAGTGCAAATGAGGAAAGAGGCGCTGCCGAAAACCAGCTCCCACAGTCCAAATGCCTGAGCGGGTACTTTCTTTTCCTGCTTCTTCGAATTGCGGAATACCCGACGGGTTGATCACGTCACGATTGTTCCAGTGACTTCCTCCACCTATCTCAGCGAAAACACTTCGGTTGAGTCCTCGCCAGACATGGTATTGAAGGGTGAAATCGACATATTGACGATTGCGATTCCTTTCACCGACCGGAGAGTGGTCGAAACGAATCAAGAAGTCGTCCTGAGGAAGGAAGGCCCAGTCGGCAGCGACTCCAATCCGATCGGAGAGAGTCAAGATCAACCAGACACCATATTCTCCCCCCTCCTCGGTACCTCCCGGGACATAGTCCTGGTTACCGGTGGCTGCAATCCCGCCATGCATACCGGCTTCAAGGTTCCATTGAGCCAGTGCGGCAGGAAGACATGTCACGAGAATCAGAAAGGAAGTGATGGTTCTGGCAAGCATTGGCGGATTCTATCATGATGAACACAACAGAATGCTGCCTCTCCCTGGATTGCTCTAATCTGCTGAGCAAACACTTCAAGAGAACCACTCAAATGTCCTTTTTCATTGCATTTTCCCTTGCTTCCCACATAAGATAACCGGCGCACAGTTTGTTAGGCTTCTTCTTATGAGGATAGATGTAACGGCCATCTACCCCGGATCCTTCGATCCGGTAACGAACGGCCATTTGGATATTATCGAGCGAGGCAGTTCAATTTTCACCCGTGTCGTCGTGGCTGTCCTTCTCAATGAGAAGAAGAAGCCATTGTTCAGTGTGGAAGAGCGGCTGGCGATGCTGAATCAAGTAACTGCTAAGTGGGCAAATGTGGAAGTCGACCGGTTCGAAGGACTGCTGGTGAATTACGCTGTGCAAAAAGAAGCTCGGGTTATCTTGCGTGGGATACGAGCAGTTACAGATTTTGATTATGAGTTTCAGATGGCTCTCATGAATCGGCGTATGCAGCCTGATTTGGAAACAGTCTTCTTGATGCCGGCCGAGGCTTATTCCTATCTCAGTTCGAGTTTGGTCAAGGAAGTTTATCAACTGGGTGGCTCAGTGAAAGGCCTCGTGCCGATTGAAGTCGAGAAGGCTCTGAGGGAGAAGCTAAGGGGAGCACCTGGATCCGTTGAAGGAAGGTGACGCCATATTGAGTAGGGAGGAGAAACATGAAATTTAGGGGACGGCTTTGGCCGGCTACTCTATTTTCATTGGCTGGAGTTCTTGCCGTTGGCAGCTTTATTCATTTTTACGACCGTTCAACGGATGTGAGCACGGTTTTAGCGCCGGGCATCGAAGCTGACAGTCAGGCCGTTACAGCTGTTCAGGGTCCGGAAGTCCCACTGGAGTTGCGGGTGGATCGCTTTGAGGACCAGTTTCCCACCAATTCGACGCTTCAGGATGTACTTTCTAATTTTGGATTCACTCCGCTTGATATTCACAATTTAATCCAAGACACGCGAGAAGTTTATAACCTTAACCAGATCAAGGCCGGCAATCGTTTCGTGATTTACACGTACGGGGATGGACGTTTCCGAAGTCTTGAGTACGACATCGACGATCAGAAGTATGTAGTGGTATCCCTCGACAATGCAGAATCACAATATAGGGCAGAGCTAAAAGAACGGCAATTTGATACGGTCGTTGAAGAGTTTGCCGGCTCTATTACCGACAACCTGTGGAATACCCTCATCAGAATGGGCGAGAGCGGAAAGCTGATCAGCAAGATGATTGAGATCCTTCAGTGGGATATCGCGTTTACCGCAATTCAGCCGCAAGATTCCTTTAAGGTTATTGTCGAGAAGAAGTTTTATAAGGATCAGTTTATTGACTACGGGGATATTCTTTCGCTCCAGTTCAGCAACAGCGGCAAGAGGTTTTACGCTTTTCTTTACACCCATCCCGAGACGGGAAAGAAGGGTTATTTTGATCTGGACGGTAAGTCCGTAAAAAAGGCATTTCTTAAGATCCCTTTCAAGTACGATTATCGAATTTCTTCAGGGTTCTCTCATTCGCGCTTTCATCCTGTGCTAAAGACTCGCCGGCCTCATCTGGGAGTGGATTATGCAGCTCCCCATGGAACACCGGTTTTGGCTTCGGGTAGCGGAAAGGTTATCTTTGCCGGACGGGCAGGTGGCAACGGAAACCTCGTCAAGATTCGGCACCCAAATCGGTATGTCAGCTACTACCTCCATCTTTCTCGGATTCACGTCCGCCAGGGTCAATACGTGTCCCAAGGAGATGTCATAGGACGAGTCGGCGCGACGGGTCTGGCCACGGGTCCCCATCTCGATTATCGGATTCAAAGAGACGACGGAAAATTCATCAATCCCGCAAAGCTGGTCACCATGCCTTCCGAAGAACGGGTCGATTCCAAGTATCTGGAGGAGTTTCAGGAGATGAGAGACCGATACCTGCAACACCTGGAATCGATTCCGGAGCCTGTGCCTGATGTCGACCGATTTTCAGTAGCCGGATAATCCGGCAACCAGCCCGTCAGTCTCCCCTGCAGCGAACAGGGGGGCATGCCCTTCTGGAATGACTGTGGATGCGCTGCTTTATTGGAACCCGCAGGCGGGGCGAGGTCGCGTTTCCAGGGGGCGAGTCGAGCGTTTTCGTCAAAGTCTAAGAGTTCGGGGAATCGAGACAGAACTCTCTATGACTCCGGTTGCTTCGCAGCGAGAAGCCGTGTTGCCTCTGGAGGGCAAAGAGATATTGTTCGTCTGGGGAGGTGACGGCACACTCCATGATCTGCTCGGCACCGTCGTTCGACACTCGGTGCCTGTCGTTCTCATTCCCAGCGGTACCGTCAATGTCCTGGCTCTCGAGCTGGGACTCCCGACCTCAGAAGACCAACTTCTGCCTCTACTTGAAAACCCGCGCTGGAGGGAACTCGCGCTGGGAAAGGCAGGGGACGAGTACTTCCATCTCATGACAGGCGTAGGATTTGACGCTTACCTGGTGAGTCGAGTCGAGGGCAGGCTAAAGAACTGGTTGGGTGTTGCTGCCTACTGGGGTTTGGGGTTAACCAGTTTTTTCCGTTATCCGCTGGAAACCTTTTCCGTGAAGGCTGATGAGCGTCGCGTTGAGGCGACATTTGTCGTAATTTCAAATGTTCGCCATTACGGCGGAGACTTTGTAATGGCGCCGGAGGCAGACCCCTGGAAAGCAGAGTTGGATGTTTGCGTCTTCACTTCGCGAAGTCATCTTCGATATTTCTACTACTTGTGGAAAGTGCGAGATGGTGGTCACGTTCGACTGCCTGACGTGATCTATTACAAGACTCGCCGGATTGTGCTGGAAGGCCCTGCGGGAATCAATTATCAGCTGGATGGAGAAGTTCGGGGACATCTGCCCCAGGTAGTCGAAGCCAGCGATAAGAAGCTCAAAATCCTGGTTGGCCACTGACGCGTGAGGCGAACCCGGAACCAGGCTGGTTCAAAACCGAGGGCGGGCTACCCGGCGTCCCATTAGCTGGATCTGGAGAACAGCATAGTCCTCGCGGACATCCGGACTGTCAAAGTTCACTTGATTGATGCGTTCTGCAATTCCTTCGAAGTCAAGACAGTCCACTGCTTGCAGTTCGAAACGGCTGTCACCGAGATCGATGTAAACTCGCTGTAGCTCCCCAAAATTCTGAAAATCGCCTTCCAGATCCAGACCGATAAAACTATCCCCCTGGACCTTCAGGTAAGGAGTTAAATAAGGTTCGTCCTCAATACCGGTGTCCATCGAGAATCTCTTAATTTCTGCCTCCTGACCTGAAGGATTTTGGAGGTGAATTTGATCGGGTCTCAGGTCCCAGGTGCCTTCCTCGAAGGTGATGATATTGAGAATGGGAACATTGCTTTGGGAAGGGCTCTGAACCATTTCCAATGTCCAGATGAAGTTGTAGTCGATGAAGACGTGACAGCGCGAAGGCGCGCCATCCTGAGCCAAAGCTGAGCTCCAGGAGAAGAAAAGAGCGATCAACCAGGAAACATGCCTCATTTATCGAGTAATTCTAGCACGGTCGATTTCGTCAAGTATGAAGCGAGCTGCCGAAGCAGGATCCGGAGCCGTCGTAATCGGCCGGCCCACCACAAGATACGAAGCTCCCTGCTCAATTGCTCTAGAGGCGGGAAGGGTGCGGCGCTGATCATCGGCCGGTGCGTTCTCTGGTCGAATTCCCGGTGTCACGAGGGAGAGTTCCTCGCCCACGCCGCTTTTTTTCAACAATTCCAATTCGTGAGGGGAGCAGACAATTCCGTCCAGACCAGAATCTTTCGAAAGGCGAGCGAGTCGGACCACTAGATCGTCGAGGGGTCGCTGGTAGCCAATATGTTCAATTCCGGCCTGATCGAGGCTGGTCAGGACGGTGACCCCCAGAAGCAAGGGAGGAGGTAATCCACTGCGCTCACTCTTCTCGAGAACCGTCTCCCGCGCTTTCCTGAGCATGTCGGGTCCGCCCTGGGCATGCAACGTCAGCATATGAACGCCCAGTTGGGCAATCTCTTGAATGGCTTTGCTTACAGTATTTGGAATGTCATGCAGTTTCAGATCAAGAAATACTCGTCCTCCACGATCCAGAATGCGGGTGACGATACTGGGTCCATTACCGCAAAAGAGTTGCAGTCCGACTTTAAAGTAGCCGACGTGCGATTTCAGCTGGTCGACCAGACTGAGAGCTTGATTTGGCCCTGGTACGTCAAGCGCTACGATCAATCTGTCTCGACTTGAAATTAAAGAGTCCATTTTGACCATCCTGTATTCAAGCTCACGATGGAGGTTTCCCGGTCAAATTCTTACAAGTCGGGCCGCTAAATCTTTCGATCCACTCAATAGTAGTGCAGGGCGCCTTCCTTGACGGGCTCGAGTGTACCGACCAGCTCGTTGATATCGGAAATCTTGTTCTTGGTACAAAACGCCTGAAGACCATCAATTACACGGATGGCACAGGTCGGGTCGACGAAATTGGCGGTGCCGACCTGGATGGCTCGAGCGCCGGCAATCAGAAATTCAAGGGCATCTCTGGCCGAAGCTATGCCCCCGATTCCAACCACCGGAATCTCTACAGTCTCCACCACCTGTCTCACCAGCCTGACGGCCAGCGGCCGAATCGCCGGACCTGAGAGGCCGCCCGTTGTATGAGACAGCATCGGGCGTCTGCGGTCGACGTCCACAGCCATTCCGACGAAAGTGTTCACCAGAGAGAGAGCATCGGCTCCGGCCCTTTCGCAGGCCCGGGCGAAGATACGAATGTCAGTGACGTTGGGAGACAGCTTTACCCAGACCGGCTTTCGACTGACTTCTACCACCGCCTGCGTCACTCGGAAGGCCATTTTCGGATCATGACCGAATTGAACGCCCCCTTCTTTAATGTTGGGACATGAAATATTCAGCTCGAGGGAGGCGACCTGTTCCTGTCCGTTCAATTTTTCGGCGATACTCACAAACTCATCAATCGTTTTGCCAAAAATGTTCGCTACAATGACGCAGTCGTACTGGCGTAGTTGGGGAAGGCGTTCGGCGATGAAGCGATCGACGCCGATGTTTTCTAGCCCAATGGCATTGAGCATACCGGACGGTGTCTCGGAAATTCTGCCTGGGGGATTTCCTTCCATCGGATAAAGGGAGAGGCCCTTTGTACAGAAGCCACCCAGTCGGGAAATGTCAAAGAATTCAGCAAACTCCAGGCCATATCCAAAGGTGCCGGATGCCGTCAGCACTGGATTCTTAAAGCGAACTCCGGCAATTTCAACCTCGAGATTGACATTCTCGTTCATAATCTCACCGGTTCTATAGCCAGTTCGTTGTCTTCCCAGACGAATTCAGCTGCGTCAAAAACTGGGCCGTGGGTACAGGCCAGGCGGTAGGCTGACTGGGTCTTGACTGTGCAGCCCAGGCACACTCCGAAGCCACAGGCCATCTTTGCCTCTACTGAGATATGGCAGCTTCCCCCGGCTGCCAGGGCAAGCTTGGCGACGGCCTTCATCATTGGGTTGGGTCCACAGGTAACCACATGGAGATGGCGGCCCGAAATCCTCTCCAACTGGTCTGTCAAGCCGTCGGTAACCATTCCTGCGATTCCGGCGCTTCCATCCTCTGTGGTGATGATGATCGGTATATTCAAGGATTCAAAATCCTTGATTCCCACCAGATCTTCATGGCTCCTTCCACCATAAATTAGAAGCACTTCTTCGCCATTCCTGAGAAGTTCTCTTGCAAGCAGGTACACTGAGGCAATCCCAGTGCCCCCCGCGACCAGGATGGTTAGCTTTCCTTTTGAGGCACTGATGTCGAAGCCATTGCCCAGAGGGCCCACCAGTTCGAGGCGATCCCCTGGCCTGAGGCGTGCGAGGCGATGGGTGCCGTCGCCTACAACCCTCAACAGGAGGGTAATCAGGCGACCGAAATGACCCCCATCTTCGATCGTGTAAACAGCAAGAGCGCGCTTCAGCAAGGGGCTGGGCAAGATCGGGTGCAATGCCTCGGCGGCCATCACAAACTGGCCTGGACGGACTTGGTCAGCAATTTCCGGAGCTCTTACCGCGAGTACGTAGTTGTCGTTGGGGTACTTGCGGTTTTCAATCACAGGAGCTTCAATTACCAGGGGCATGGCGCAAGGATAGCACAGGATCCGTTGGGTGAAACTTGGTCTCGCCCATAGTCTGAACTCTTATTTTCTCCATTTCGAAAACAGAGACGTTGCCACTGCTCTAACGGGTCGAGGATTCTCTGTAACGGCCGAGTTATGAAGCTCTGCCGGGCTGTGACGATGGACCGCTATGCCCCAAAATTGCTATGATTTGCCCTCGGAAGACAGGAGATGACGCAAAAATACTTGAGACAGGTGATGTCTGGTCGAGAAGTGGATCTCGCTCTGTCGAGGATCGCATCTGAAATTGTTGAAGACCACCCGGTTCTCTCAAACCTGGTGCTGGTCGGAATTCGCCGGAGAGGCGTACCGCTGGCCAAAGAACTTCAGAAAAAGATCGAATCGATTTCGGGTCACAAGATTCCTCTGGGAGTACTTGATATTACCTTTTACCGGGACGACCTGAGTCTCGTGGATACGCAGCCTGTGGTGGAAGGCTCACACCTTGATTTCGATGTGGCTTCACGAATTGTTCTTCTGGTAGACGATGTTCTTTACACGGGGCGCACCACGCGCGCTGCGCTGGAGAGTATCATCGACTACGGCAGACCACAGAAGGTCGAGCTGGTTGTTCTGGTCGACCGAGGTCACCGAGAGCTGCCGATTCAAGCCGACTATGTCGGCCGTTACATAGAAACTGCTGAGAATGAAGTGGTTGAAGTTCGAATTCCCTGGATCGATGAGGGAGAGGAAGGGGTCTATCTGACGACCGCGGAGCTCTTGCGGTCGGCTCTTAAGAATACTGCCGAAAAGAACGGAGAATAGGTCGAAACCGGCGTGCCTCTTATACCGCGGCACGGTGACCTCGTCCGAAAGAAAGCTTTCATTTCAATTTATAGAACTATGCCCCTATCGACTAAACATCTGCTCGGTATCGCTGAACTGTCCCCTGCAGATATCGAGCTG
>DATGOF010000515.1:0-6244 GCA_035306285.1 Acidobacteriota bacterium
ACACACCCCTTACTGTGAAGACACCTATCTGCAGGCACTCCGTCGAAGCTCTTCTCCACTCATTGCATTCATGGAAGCAGCTTGAACTTTAATTTTTTCTTGACAAACTACCTCGGATGTCCTGCCTGTGGGTCATCTCCCCCTTTTCGACGGGCAAGGATGCCCGTCGAACATGACAGCCAAGATGGCTGTCCTACTCTCGGCACACCCGGCTCGAATTGGTGCCGAAGGCACTCGACAATTGGAAAGCCGCCGCCTAAGCAATCAATTCTGGTGTCCCTTCAGGACACAATTTCGGAGCTGGCGCCTGTTCCTGGGACACGGCTTCACCTTTGTCCCAGGCTCTTGAATTCTCTTGCGCTTTCAGCGCAAAGGTTTATGCGTTAGAGGCGCGGAGGGGTGGCTGGCCGTCGAGGTCGAAGCACTGGCCGCCGACAGGCAGGATGCACATTCTACCGTGCTTGGCGCGGCACCCCTTTCGATCGATTGACTGTAAAGAGGCAAGGAGGACACATGGGACACAGTAGGACGAGCTGGTGGCGGCGACCGGAGACTTTGTGTCATCATTCTGCACATGGAAACCCGAATTCTCGACGGTAAGAAGATCGCGGCAGCGATCCAAGCCGAAGTTCAAAAGGAAGTACAGCAGCTCAAAGAGTCTGGAATTACACCTGGACTGGCGGTGGTTCTGGCCGGAGATGATCCTGCCTCTCAGATCTATGTCAAGAACAAGACCCGTACCTGCGAAGAGCTGGGCATGCGATCAGAACAACTCGACTTCCCCGCGGATGTCACTACTGAAGAACTGCTGGACGTCATTAGCCGCCTGAACGAGGATGACGAAATCGACGGTATCCTCGTACAACTCCCTCTCCCCGCTCAAGTGGACGAGCAGACGATACTTAACGCCGTCGACCCGGATAAAGACGTAGACGGCTTCCATCCGGTCAATGCGGGCAAACTTTTCTCAGGGCATTTCACGCTGGCTCCCTGCACTCCGATGGGCATCCTTGAGATGCTCAATCGGGAAGGAATTGCACTGGAAGGTGCCGAAGCCGTCGTGGTGGGGCGCAGCAATATCGTCGGCAAACCAATGGCTATGCTCCTGCTGCATCAAAACTGCACGGTTACGATTTGTCATTCACGAACTCGTAACCTGCCCGAAGTTTGCAAAAGGGCTGATATACTGATCGCAGCGGTCGGTCGCCCGGCCTTGATTACCAGAGATTTCCTGAAGGAAGGTGTGGTGATCGTCGATGTCGGTACAAATCGCATCGACTCTCGAGAGGAAGTCGTCCGCCTCTTCGGCGAAGATTCTCCGCGTCTGGAGGCTTTGGATAAACGCGGTTACACACTGGTCGGAGATGTTCATCCACGTGAGGCGCGGGGTATCGCATCTGCGGTAACCCCGGTTCCTGGTGGCGTGGGCCCTCTGACAATCGCTCATTTGATGAAGAACACTCTGGTGGCCTGCAAAGCCCGCCGGGCAGAAGCGATTTACACCGGCTCGTGAAATCTCGTAACCCAACAAAGGTGACGGACAATGAAGAACTGGTTGTCGATTCTAATCTTTCTTCTTGTGACCGGTTTCAGCCTTGGCCAGACCCGGCCGGTCGAGTCGATCCGAGTTGCGAAAGCGCCCTATTTCTCCGCACTCAGCGCCGACGGGAGCAAGCTTTTCGTAACTGCATTTGCTGATAATGAAGTCCAGGTCGTTGACCTGAAGACCCATAAGGCGTCGGTTCGCTTTTACGGCGGGTATGAGCCGGTGGGAATCGCCACCGCTCCCACCGGAGACAAACTCTTTGTCACGAACCTCAACAACGGTTTGGTGAAGGTGATCGACGCTAATACCTACGACATCCTCGACGACATCAATGTCGGTGGAATGGCCAGCAACATCACGATATCGCCTAAAGGGTTTCTTGCTTTCGTTACCAATTTTGGGCGGGGCAAAATCGGCCGAATCGACTTCATCGATACAACCAGTCACCGAATCGTTGGTGAGGTCGAGGTGGGAGTCCGGCCTTTGGCAGCTGTCGTTTCGCCTCTCGGTGACCAGCTTTATGTCGTCTGTGCCGGATCCAATGACCTGTGGATCATCGACGTCAATCAAAAGGCAGTATTGAAGACCATCCAGGTCGGTCTCGGGCCGGACGGTGTGGCAATTTCTCCCGACGGTCTTACCCTCTATGTCGCCAATAGCGGAACTCATGACCTCTCGGTCATCGATCTGCTGGATCAGCGTGAAATCAGACGTGTACGGGTAGGTAACAAGCCATTCTCAGTGGCTGTGGCCCAGGATGGGCGGATCTTCGTCGTCGAAACCGGCGACCGAACCGTATCCATTTACTCCCCCGACTTTAAGAAGCTAGAAACATTAAGGGCGTCTAAGAAACCCATCGACGTTGTTCTTTCGCCGGATGATCGTTACGCCTACGTCACCGACGAAACCGACAATCGCCTCCTCGTTTTCCAGATCTCCGCTCCCTGAGACGTTTCCAGCTCGGGATCAAACCACCACCCGGTGAGACTGGAACCAGGCGACAAAACGTTGTATCCCTTTTTCGATAGGAGTGGCCGGAACCCAGGACAACTCTTCCCGAGCGCGTGTGATATCGGCATAAGTGATCGGGACGTCACCCTTCTGGGCCGGCAGTAATTTAACCTTCGCCTCTCTGCCAACTTCCTTTTCAATCAAGCGGATTAGATCGATCAATACCGTTGTTCGCGAATTGCCCAGATTATAAATCCGGAAGTCGGCCGGCCTGGCTGCTGCTGCCAGAATCCCCTCGACGATATCGTCCACGTAGGTGTAGTCCCGTTGCGACTTACCCTCGTGATAGACCGGGATCTCTTCTCCCTTTGATATCAACTCGGTAAAACGGTAAATCCCCATTTCAGGCCGCTGTCTTGGACCATAAACGGTGAAGAAGCGAAGACACGTCACCGGCAGGCCATAATTGTGAAAGTAACTGTATCCGAGCAGCTCACCGGCGCGCTTCGATACTGCATAGGGGGAAATAGGATGGTGAAGAGGATCATCCTCGTGAAACGGGAGTTTCGTATTGACTCCGTAAACGGATGAGGAACTTCCAAACACGACGTGTCGCGCCTGGTGGCGCCGGGCGGCCTCGAAGAGCAGGCTGGTCCCTGTCACATTTACACGAAAGTAGAGAGCAGGATTCTGCAATGAGGGCCGGACTCCCGCATATGCCGCCAGGTGGATCACCAATTCCGGTTTGTGTTCACTAAACATCTGCTCGATTGTTGATTCCTCCAGGAGATCGTTTCGATACAGCTTGAACCTCCCCTCTTTCTCGAGCTCGCGGATGTTTTCCTCTTTGATGCGGGGATCGTAGAAGTCATTGAAATTATCCAGAATCACGAGTTCGTCGCCTCTATTCAAAAGGCGCCTGGCCAGGTGGGAACCGATGAAACCGGCCCCTCCGGTAAGCAGTATCTTCATTGCTCCTCCAATTGAGCGTCCGCGATGAGGTGTGGTTCAAAATCCTCATCTCTCTTGTAAAGAGAATAAACTATCCCACCCGGTAGAGCGGTTAGAGCGACCACCAGAAAATTAAGCAGAGACAGGGTCACAGCCGATTCCATGGATACGCCAATCTGGGAAAACAGCAAAAAGTAAATTCCTTCTCTCAGGCCCACACCATTGATGCTAATCGGAACCGCTACCGACAAGTTGATCAGCGGAATAAACACCAAGAACACCAGAAAAGGGGCGCGGATTTCAATCGCCCGCGCGGCCAGCCACATCATGATGACTGCCAGGAACTGGATTCCGAATGATAGCAGGGTAATTCCAACCAGGGTCCCCGGACTCCTTCGCAAGCGCTGAAGACCGCTGTAGACCAGCTCCGTGCGTGCCTCTACATTCTGCAGCCGAAGCCACTCTAGCAGACGGACTAACAATCGGTGCATCCCGGAATGGAACAATGCGATGATCCCGACCAGAAATGCTATCCCCAGAAGAAGAAAAATTCCTACCAAGGGATACCCTTCGACATGCAATGGATTAACAACGGCCGCTACTAAACCGATCAGCAAGAGGGCTACCAAGCCGGCCAGGCGGTCTACGATGGTTGTGGTGAGCGTCGTGGTCATTCCGATCCCTTCCTGGCGTGCCAGGTAGTAGGCGCGGAAGAAATCGCCACCAATGGCTGAGGGCAGAAAAAGATTGAAAAAATAGCCGATCAAGGTGATTCGAGTCAACGGTCTGAACAGGGTGAGAATATCGAAGTGCTGAAGAATCAGTTGCCACCGGCTCACCGATACAAAGACCGTTACAAAGTGTAGCAGCGTAGCCAGAGCGACCAGCAGCCAACTGGCGGTCCCAAGGACCTGAAAGAATTCTTGGAGATCCATCTGGTAGACGAGGACCGCCAACAAGCTCAGCGTGACCAGAAACTTGAGAAAAGTCTTTATGCCTGGCGATATCATCTCAGTCCTCTAATCTAATCGGCACATTCTGTCATATTCTAACAACCTGCTGGAGTGGGTTGATTCTCACCGAAGCGACAAGCGACAGGCCCGTAGCCAGCAGGATGCCGGTTCTCCCGCGCCGCTTTTCGACAAAACGGCTAACTTCTGCTTTGCGATAGAACGCTTGATTCCGCCTGCCAATAAAGCGCTAACTTCCGCTTTGCGACAAAGCGCTTATAATAATGAAATGCCTGTTTACGAATACATTTGCCTTGATTGCAACCGAAAATTTTCGCGCTTCTTCTGGAAGAGTTCAGACGCAATCGATACACGCTGCCGCTGTGGAAGTACACGGCTGGAACAACTCATCTCCCGAGTCGCGATGCACCGGTCCGAAGAGAGCCGGCTGGAGAGCCTGGCCGACCCTGCCAAATGGGGAGATTTCGATGAAAATGATCCCCGCTCAATGGCTCGCGCCATGAGACGGCTGGGAAGTGAAATGGGAGAGGACATGGGGCCGGAGTTCGATGAGATGGTGGACCGTCTGGAAGCCGGGGAGGACCCTGACTCAATCGAAGAATCCATGGGAGGGGATTACGGCGGCTCCGGAGGCGCTGACACCGACAATCTCTTCTAATCGAGCCCATGGCCTGGTGGTTGACCGCGCCGGGTGGGCAGATCACGGCGCACAATCAGGCCTCTCCCTTCCTAACTACAATAAAGAGCGCCTAGCTACCCATCTCGATGGAGTACTCCTCCATCTTGTTGAGGAGCGTCTTGTAGCTGACCTTCAATTCTTTGGCAGCCTGCCACTTATTCCACTGGGTATTCCGAAGCGCCTTCTTGATCATATTCTTCTCGACGATTGAAGCCGCCTTCTTACTGATCTGCTTGAGGTCGACCTTGCCTCCCTGATACTCCTGCAAATAGTGCTCGGCAACCTCATTGATATCGTCCATCTGACGCTGGGCGATCTTTGCTTCCAGCTCCTTCTCGATAGACTGCTGGTCCTGAAGAACGATGTACCGCTTGATCAGGTTTTCCAGCTCACGGACATTGCCGGGCCAGTGGTAGTTCATCAGCAACGTCATCAGACTCTCAGGAATTGAATCGATGTTGCTGCGATACTGCTCGGCGAACTTGCGAACAAAGAAATCGCAAAAGAGCGGAATCTCCTCGCGCCGCTGCCTTAAGGGTGGAATTTCAATGTTGACGACGTTGAGGCGGTAGAAGAGGTCCTCGCGAAAGGTACCGTCCTTCATCGCCTCATCAAGCTTTCGATTGGTTGCAGCAATGACACGAACCTCCACCTCTAGCTCAGTATTGCTACCCAGCCGGGTGAAACGGCCGTCCTGCAGCACTTGAAGGAGTTTGGCCTGCACCGACGATGTAAACTCGCCGATCTCATCGAGGAAAATGGTTCCTCCATTGGCAAACTCGAACTTGCCGGGGCGGTCGATATAGGCTCCAGTGAAAGCGCCTTTGGTATATCCGAAGAGTTCGCTTTCCACCAGCTCGGCAGGCATCGCTGCACAATTTACCTTTACGAAAGGCTGGTCCCGCAAACCCGATTGCTGGTGAATATAGCGGGCGACTACGTCTTTCCCGGTACCACTCTCCCCGGTGATCAGAACGGGAACTGAAGTGTCTGCAATCTGCAGAGCAATATTGCGGACACGTTCCATGGCCAAACTGCCGAATACAAATTCGACACTGGCACTCTTACCTTCCGAAGCTCGCGCGACGGTGGGACGATTCTCCAGAACATTCTGGATAACTTGATCGACTTCGCGTACCGAAAAGG
>DATGOF010000516.1:0-2787 GCA_035306285.1 Acidobacteriota bacterium
CTTGGAACAGTCGAGAGCGTCAATCAACTCGACGAGGACGACTTAAGCAGATTCCATCGCAACAACTATTATCCCGAGAATACGGTCATCGTGGCAGTGGGTGATCTGTCCGAAGAGGAGTTTTTGAGCCTGATTAAAGAGTACTTCGAAGAGTGGGAACCAGGAGGGCGGAAGAAAGAGCTCCCTCGTCTCCCGCCTCGGCAGACCGAGCCCATCCAAGTTCGGCATCCAATGGGACGGGAGCAGGTTCACATCTATCTCGGTCACCTCGGGATCGCGCGTACTTGCGACGATTATTACAAGCTCGAAGTTATGGATGCCATTCTGGGAGGCGGCCCCGGCTTCACGAGTCGGATACCGCGCAAGATTAGAGATGAGATGGGGCTGGCGTATCACGCCTATAGCGATATCTGTGGGTCGGCGGGAGTCTATCCTGGACGGTTCGTGGCATACGCTGCGACCTCGCCGGAGAAAATGAAGGAAGCTCTAACAGCGCTGGTTGAAGAGATAAGACAAGTGACCATTGATCCTCCCACTGAGGAAGAGTTGTATATGGCTCGACAATACCTGACCGGGAGCTTTGTTTTTCAATTCCAAGGCAACGATAACCTGGCGCGATTCTTGCTCACCAGTGAGCTCTTTGATCTCCCTAGCGATTTTGGATCACTCTATCCAAAGATCATCGGCGAGGTCACTACCGAAGACGTGACGCGGGTTGCTCGTAAATATCTGGATACGATAAACTACAGCGCAGTTTTAGTGGGCTCGATTTCCTGAGGGAATCGAGCCCAAGTCGCTGTATTACAATAGTTTTTCGGCGGTTCGAGGAGGATCGGTCGCTGCACCAGATTTATCACATGTTCTTTCTGCTCCCGCGTTCGTTTCGATTACTGGTGATCTGCGGCGTTTGTCTCCTTTTGTTTTCACAGTGCACGCGCCGAAGCCCAATTCCGCCCCCACCACCTCCACCTCCTTCGGCTCCGCCCCCTGCCGCGGAACCTGTTGATCGCAAGGTTGCGCCGCCTCAGCTCGACATTTGGATAGAACCAGAAGTCATTGAGCCGGGAGGGTCGGCCCTTCTGTCCTGGACGACGGAGAACGCCGACCAGGTTCATATCGAACCTGACATCGGTCCCGTCGAAGTCTCCGGAAAAATTCGGTTTTTTCCCGAAACGACAAGTACTTACACAGTCAGAGCCACGGGTGAGGGAGGTTCAGTCAGCAAGTCGGCAACCGTCAAAGTTATTGGTGGAGCAGATGTCAGGACGCCGGTCGATATTGGAGAGGCGGATCTTCGGCAGACACTGGCCGAGCGCTTTGAAGCTGCCGTCAAACCCGTTTTCTTTTCGTTCGATAGTGCTGAGTTGTCTGAAGAGGCGCGTCTAACTCTGGAGGGGAACATTGGATGGTTGACACGGCCTGAGAATATGGACCTGCGCTTTGTCCTGGAAGGGCATGCCGACGAACGAGGCAGCGAAGAATATAACCTGGCTTTAGGAGACAAGCGAGCACAGAGCGTTCGGGCCTTTTTGATTGAAAACGGTGTCGATCCAAATCGAATCGAGACTGTCTCACTGGGAGAGGAAAGGCCGTTTGACCCGCGGAAGACTGAGGAAGCCTATGCTCTCAACCGCAGGGTACAATTCGTTTTGATACAAAGGTAACCGTGTTTGATCAGAATCGGGATCGACAGAGCTCCTCGACTCCTCTTCTCTGGAAAATCCTTCCAGTAGCCGTTCTACTATTTGGTGTCATGGTGGCTGTGGTCTTCTATATCAGTGAAGGTGGGACTCCAACCACAGAGCTAACAGGGATTTTGACGGAGGGCGATGTCGAGTTCGAACGTTATCGGCAGAATGTGGAAATCATCAATCAGAGCATACAAATGGGCCAGAACGTCGCCGGTAATTGGATTATTATGGTATCGGGAATAATTGAGAACCGGGGAGAAAGAGAGCTGGACGTCGTTCAGGTCAAACTAACCTTATTCAACCATGAGGAGCCGATTCACGAGATTATTCGGACCCCCATTCAGCCTAGTCCTTATACGTCGAGTGTTCCTGCCCTGGGACGAAAGTCCTTTGACTTCTACGTCGAAGAAATTCCGGAGGATTGGCTCGCCGTCACAGCAGAACTCACCATTCACGGTTTTCGCTTTCCGGAAGAATGATCTTCAAGAATCTTCAGGCACACGAGCGTAATGTCATCTTCCGGGACTTCCCGACCGCTATGGCGCTGTACCTCCTCTATCACGGTCTTGCGGATATCTTCTGCTGTAAGGAAGCGATTCTCTGAAATCAACCGGACAAGTCGCTCTTCCCCGAACTCCTCGCCGGATAGACTGGTAGCTTCAATTACGCCGTCCGTATAAAGGAGGATTAGATCGCCAGGTCGGGTCTGGACGAGTTCTTCCTGGTACTTGAGTCCTTCGAAGAGACCGATGACTGTTCCTCCGGTTTCCAGCTTTCGAACGCTTCTACCGGAAAAGACAAGTGGAGGGTTGTGTCCCGCGTTACAGTAGCGGAAGGTGAGGTTCTCCGCGTTAAGATGCCCCAGTACCAGTGTGGAAAAGCGGTTGGGAGCTGAATGACGATAAAGTTGCCGGTTTAGTCGACAAAGGATAGACGCTTCCCGACCGGGCTGAACACCTTGCCAGTCTTCCAGATGGCTCCTGAGAAGTGACTGAATACTGGCCATCAACAGGGCTGCCGAAATTCCTTTCCCGCTAATGTCTCCTATGACGATATCGACAGAACCGCCAGAGTGGGAGACGAAGTCATAGTAGTC
>DATGOF010000517.1:0-3396 GCA_035306285.1 Acidobacteriota bacterium
TGACAAATTTAGCCATCGTTGAGGAACCGCTGAAGGTGCACCGTATGGGTGGCCGTTTCGAACGCCGCTCCAGAGTCGACGAATTGTTGTCAGAAGTAGGTCTGCCACTTGAGATTAAGCATTACCGACCTAGCCGGCTGTCGGGAGGGCAGAAACAGCGCCTGGCTATAGCCCGGGCGCTCGCAACCAGGCCGTCGTTTCTACTCGCGGATGAACCCTTGTCGGCGCTCGATCTTTCGACCCAACTGCAGGTACTTGGGTTGCTGAGGAAGCTGAAAGTCGATTATGGATTGAGTATCCTGTTCATCTCCCATTCCGTCGGGGCCGCCCTTCTCCTTTGCGATCGCATTGCAGTGATGCGTTCGGGAAGGTTTGTCGAACTGGCACCGGTTCGGTCGCTCCTAAGCAGACCGATACATCCCTACACAAAATTTCTTTTCAGGAGCCAGGAAATGGGAAGCTTTCTTCCCGTAGAGGACGTTGGCAACGACAATTTTTCGGTGTGGACGGAGATTGAGCCCGACCACTGGGTTCTCACCAAGCCGTAATCAGACTTCAGCGGTGGTGCCTGGAGATCGCAAGTCCCGAAGGTATTCAGGCGGTGCTTGTTTTGGCATAGAATTCCGGCCGAAGCACCTCGTCCTTGCTGATCTTGCCATCGTACAGATAGATGATGCGATTGGCATGAACAGCAATGTCAGCCTCGTGAGTCACCAAAATAAGAGTGTTACCTTGACTGTGAAGACGCTCGAAAAGTGACATGATTTCCTCTCCCGTCTTGGAGTCAAGGTTGCCGGTGGGTTCGTCCGCCAGAATTATCGAGGGATTGTTGACAAGGGCACGAGCAATGGCCACCCGTTGCCTTTGTCCACCTGAGAGCTCGTTCGGGCGATGATGCACGCGATGGCTGAGCTCTACTTGCTCTAATGCCTTCAAAGCGCGCTTTCGTCGTTCGGAAGCGGCGACCCCTGCATAAATCAAAGGCAGTTCCACATTCTGAAGTGCTGTTGCTCGGGCGAGGAGGTTGAAAGTTTGAAAGACAAAGCCGATCTCCTGGTTTCGGATGCGTGCCAGCTCATCGTCGTCCATTTCGCTAACCAGTTTAGAGTTCAGGTAATACTCTCCCCGGGTTGGTGTGTCCAGACAACCAATCAGGTTCATCAACGTGGACTTTCCTGAACCCGAGGGGCCCATTATGGCCACGTACTCGTTCCTGGCAATCTCGAAAGAGACATCGTGCAAAGCATGGATCGTTTCGGACCCCATCTTATAGGTTTTCCAGAGACCAACAGTCTTGATCAGCGGACCAGCCAATTCTTAACCCCTTCCGCTTCGCCCCTCTACTTTGATGGCATCTCCGTCATTCAGGGTTCGAAGTGTCTGGAAACTGCCTGTCACAATCACATCACCAGCCTCCAGACCCGAGATGATTTCGATATCGGTATCCCCAATGATCCCGGTTTCAACAGGAGTGAAGACCGCCTTGTTGTTTACCACTTTGAAAACGCCTTCAAATTCTTTCGTCTCCTGGTGAAGCGTCTCTTCCTTCGAGTCTTTCTTCGCCGCGTCTTTGGGAGTACGAATGAGCTGCCCCATCTCGTCGATTGGAAACTCGCGGATAGTCAGCGCCTGGATTGGGACAGTTAGAACATCATTGCGGGTGGCGGTCGTAATTTCGGCAGTACAGCTCAGGCCGGGCCTCAGGACCGGTGGCGGTTCTTTCAGCTGGATAACCACCTTGAATTCTTTAGCCTCTTGTTGCTGTGTAGTCACGCCGGCAGCTGTAGTCGAGATTGGAGAGCTTCCAATCTCGGTAACATATCCGAACAAGGGTCTGTTCGGCAAGGCGTCAACAAGCACTTCGGCCTCCTGGCCGAGCTCGACGTCTACAATATCCGCCTCATCGACCCTCAGCTCGGCTTCGATAATTGACAGGTCCGCAATAATCATAAGCGTTGCTGCGGGACTATTCAGGGTTCCGGGAACAGCTCTTTCTCCAACTTCGACATTTAGCTGCGTAATGACACCGGAAAGAGGGGATTGAATAACGGTCTTTGAGAGAATGTTGAGAGTTCTGTCCAGGTTAGCCTTTTGCTGAGCAACCCGGCTGTTGGCGGCCTCGTAAGCCGTGCGTGCCTGACTCAGTACTACCTCTGAAACGCGCAACTGGGCTCGGGCCTGTTCGAGTCTGGCCTCCGCCGTCTGGAGAGAAGTCTCTGCAATAACCAGTTCATTGCGTGCCGCATCATAAATATCTTTCGAAACCAAGTTATCCTCGAATAGTTGCTGAGTCCGATTGAAAGAGGCCTCGGCTAGCTCCAGCGTTTGCCTTGCCCTGTACACCTCCGCTTCGGCCATTCGCACGTCGGCCCGGTCTCGCTCGATGCTGGTTTTCTGTAGTGAAATTTGAGCTTTTTGACTTCTTGCCTCGGCAAGTGAGGCTTCCAGCAAGGCTTCTTGGGCGCGGGTTTCAGCCTCGGTCTGGACAGGATCAATTCGGAGTAGTACGTCTCCCTTTCGAACTGAATCGCCCTCTCGTATGAGCACCTCTGTGACCACCCCGGCAATCTCTGCCTGAAGCTCTACATACTCTCGAGGCTTGATCTCGCCCGTAGCGGATACCTTTGCGACCAGATAATCCGCCCGCCTGACCGTGCCCGTTTCGACGACCGTGGCGGTCTGTCGAGAAGCTCGAATTCTGAAACCGATAAATGCTGCTACTATGAGAAGTCCCGTAAGGATCAGGAGTATCTTTTTGTTTCGAGTCATCAGGTGCTCTCAGTTAAAAACAGTTAGCCGTTTGCCCCTGATAGTACGGATATTAAAGCGGAAAAGTTTCACGAAGCCTAAAATAGACTGGCGAGACTCACCGAACTGCCGCGCCGAACTCAGTGCATTACAATTGTACTGCATAAGATTACGCTAAGAAGATGACCGACTTGTATTCTTACGAAGAAGCTTTGAGAGCCCTGCTGACCGTGGTTCCATCCCCGGAGACGGAGGAAGTTCCGTTGGAAGAATGCCGGGGAAGAGTGTTGGCCGAAGATATCAGTGCGGACATTCCAATTCCCCCCTTTGATCGCTCCGCGATGGATGGGTACGCTGTGCACAGTGCTGACTGTGTCAACTCGCCGGTACGTCTAGAGGTTATAGCCACGGTGGCAGCCGGCATCGAGCAGCTGCCGGTAGTGAAACGAGGGCAGGCCGCCCAGATCATGACCGGCGCTCCAGTCCCGACCGGGTGCGACGCCGTACAAATGGTCGAGAAAACGATCCGGGTCGAGAACGCGGTCGAGATTTTGGAGAGCGTGAAGCCCGGAGAGAATCTTGCCCGGATGGGTTCCGAGGTCGGACAGGGAGACATTGTCCTGAGGCGGGGTCGGACAATCGGATCGG
>DATGOF010000518.1:0-3563 GCA_035306285.1 Acidobacteriota bacterium
CCAGGAAATTCGAGACGAATTCCTTCCCCAGATCGAAGGAGCGACTGACCAGGCTCAAGCACAACAGCTGCAGCAGCAAGCCAATCAGCGCATGGTTGCCGCCATCGAGAAAAATGATCTCGAAATAGAGGAGTACAACGAGATTATTCAAGCGGTCTCCCAGGATGATCAGCTCCGTTCGGAATTCCTGGCCCTGGTTAAAAAGGAACAGGAAGCTCGTAGGGGCTAAGCAAGCTCTGTCCGGGCGCAAGCAGGCTGGGTTCCAGCCTGCTTGCGCTTGTCTCAACCGGCATCCTCGCTGTTCGATTCAAGTTTGCGGTAAAGGGTTCTTCGGCCTATACCCAGGAGCGCAGCGGCCCGCCTTTTATTTCCCCCTACCTTCTCAAGCACTGAGCGAATATATGCGGCTTCGACTTGGCCTAAGGGGAGTATGACTTCGTCGGGAGGGAAACCGGTCGCTCTGGTCTCCGGGTCGGTTTGCATTGGAATATTCTTATTTCCGGTAATCCGATCTGGCAGGTGGTGGCATTGAATTTCTTCATCGGCGCAGAAAGCAACGGCCCTTTCAATAGCGTTCTGCAACTCACGCACGTTCCCGGGAAAAGGATAACGCTTCATGGCGTTTAGAGCTTCCGGAGAGATTCCCTTGATGTTCTTGTCCAGCCTTCTTGAGAATTTGTGAATAAAGTAGGCGATCAGGATGTCCAGGTCTTCATCGCGATCCCTTAGGGGTGGTACGTGAATCCGAAATGTTTCCAGCCTGAAGAAGAGATCTTCCCGGAAGTGGCCTTTCTTGATCTCCTCCTCAATCTCTCGATTTGTAGATGCGATGATGCGAACGTCAATTTTCTTTTCGGTGCTCTCGCCAATCGGTCTGACTTTGCCGTCCTCCAAAACGCGTAGCAATTTAGCCTGTAGCTCGATCGGCATTTCTGAGATCTCGTCCAGCAGCAAAGAGCCTCCATCTGCCTCGCTTAAGAGTCCCTGACGCGCTTTCCCGGCGCCTGTAAAAGCTCCTTCGGCGTGGCCGAAAAATTCACTTTCCATCAGGTCCTTCGGAATGCCCGCACAGTTAACAGCAATGTACGGGCCAGTTGAGTGCTGACTCTCCCTGTGGATAGCTCCTGCCACCAGCTCTTTGCCGGTACCGCTCTCCCCCGTGATCAGAACTGCCCCGGATGCGCGTGCCAGCTGTCTTATCTGCTGGAACATGCGCCTCATTAAAGTGCTGCGGCCAATCATCCCGTGAAATCGATCTTCGTCATCCAGCAACTCACGGTAGTTCTTGAGGTCTTGCCTCAACTTTCGCGTCTCGAGAGCACGGTGCAGCGAAAGCTTAAGATGATCGAGATCGAGGGGCTTGGTCAGGAAGTCGTCTGCGCCCGCCTTGAGAGCTTCCACGGCGCGGGCGACGGTGCCAAAAGCGGTGATGACGAGGAAGGCTGGAGCAAACTCCAGTTTCTTGGCCTGCTCCAGGAGTTGCAGGGCATCCATGCCGGGCAAGCGCAGGTCACTGATGATGGCGTCGACGGCCTGTTGCCGGAGGGCCCTGGCAGCGTCTTCGGCCGAGCCACAGGCAATAACCTCTAGGCCGGCCTCTTCCAGCTCCAGTTGGAGAAGATTTCTCAGTCCGTGGTCGTCCTCAACCAGCAGAATGGTTGCCTGAAACGATAAGCTTTTGCTCAAAACGATTCTTTCCCTTCTTTTTTGCTAGGAGTCGATCCGATTCGACGGAAAAGTGAGGCGAAAAAGAGCACCACTGCGATCCCCTGTACCCACGGTTATCTCCCCGCCATGTTCTTCGACGATGCCGTGCACGACAGCCAGACCAAGTCCGCTTCCTTTGCCTGTCGAGCGGGTCGTATAAAATGGCTCGAAGAGTCTTGGACGAGCCTCGTTGGTGATCCCAGGTCCGTTGTCCTCAATCTCATATCCGGCTGCGCCGTTTTGTTCGAACCACCGGATATAAACTTCGACCTCGGGTCCCGCCTGAAAGGCATTCCTGATGAGGTTAGAGAGGGCTTGCTCGATTCTAAATGGGTCCACGCGGAGAAGGGGGGCGGGATTGCACCCCGTCATCGAAACCCGTTGTTTAAGCTTTTCTTCGCTGAGAGAATGAACGGCCGAGGCAACAATCTGATCTGCACGAACCGGCCGCATCTTGATCTGTCGGCTCTGTCCAAAATCGAGTAGCTGGGAGATGATCCTCTCCATTCGCTCCACCTGAGCGCGAATTTCCGCCAGAGGCCGGGAGAAGGATGAAGGCCTTCCTTGGCTTTCCCGTTCGGCACGTTGTACGTGGCCATAGATGATACTGAGGGGGGTGCCGAGTTCGTGAGCAACTCCAGCCGCCAGCTGTCCGATCGCAGCCAGCTTCTCACTCTGCCGAAGTCGTTCATTTAGTTTCAGTTGCTCCTGGCGTTGTCGTTCAATCTCCTGTTCCGCCTCCTGTATGCTGTCCAGCATCGTATTCAAAGAGTCGGCGAGTGATGCTAGTTCACCGGGACCCGTGATCGGAGCTCGCTGCAGGCGATCTCCTCGTTTCACCTCATTCATGGTGGCGGCGATGCCCTTGAGGTGACGGCCGATTGCCCCGTTGTGGCCGTTTAACACGAGCCATGCCATGATGAGGAGTCCACCTGTTAACACGATGAAAGCGGATCGGCGTACCGATGCGATGAACTCTCGGAAGTCGCTGGCCCTGCGTGTCACCTGGAGAAGCCCGTTGATCCTCCCAACCGAATCGGAGAGCGGTACGAAGTAAGAGTAGACTCTTCGTCCCGCGACGTCGCCGTATTCGCCCTGGCGTTGACCCTGTTGAGCAACCCGGGAGAGGTGCGTTGAAGGTGGTAGCCTTTCTTCGTGTCCGACAGCCGCAAGCTTCTCCCCCCGGGCATTATAGACATAGGCGCCGTAAACATGTCCGATGGTAAAAGCCGACAGGAGTGTGTCATCGAGGGTATCCTTTTCACCTTCCTCGAGCGCACGGCTTAAAGGCAGGCTAATGGCCCGGGCTACAAGCTGGATGTCTTCTTGCATTCGCCGCTCACTCCACTCCTCCAGAAGACTCAGCCCAATCATCCCCGATATGGTCAGAGCAAGGCCCAGGGGGAGAATGACGTACAGGATGAGTGTAAAGCGGAGACTTAAGGGCGAGGTCGGGATAAGATTTTTCATAATGACCTCTAACTGGATCAAAGAAATCTACGGTCCTTAATGTGTCATTTTAGCGCATTGCAGTGAAGGGAGCGGCCATTGTGTTGATTTATGGGCGTAGAGGCTTCCGCCAGGATCCGCTAGAATCGCGACATGATGAACAGATATTTTCTCCTGCCTGCTATGCTTATAGTTCTTATCATTGAGGTTGGCCACACCTTTCCGCAACCGGCGGTCGCGTCAACCGGCCCCGGTCGTGGAGTCGTAGCATTGTCGACGTCAGGAGGCGCCCTCGTGAGCTGGAGGCTTCTGGATTCCGATCCAGCCGACGTTGCATTCCACGTATATCGGCGCGATCTCTATGCCGGTTCCGGCTATGAGAGAATCTCAGAGACTCCCATCCAGCA
>DATGOF010000519.1:0-6362 GCA_035306285.1 Acidobacteriota bacterium
CACAGAGATGGTGATGCCCGGAGACAATGTGTCGATCGAAGTGAGTCTGATTACGCCGATCGCAATGGAGAAAGGGCTGCGGTTCGCTATCCGCGAAGGCGGCCGAACCGTCGGTGCTGGAACCATTACCGACATTTTAGAGTAATATTGCCGGGCACAGTTGAGCTAATCACCGGGTGTGACAACGCAAAAGGTATAAAGATCTGATGATAGACGAAAAGATTAGAATCCGACTCAAGGCTTACGAACACCAGGTGCTTGACCAGTCCACCCGTGAAATCGTAGAGATCGCCAGGCGCACCGGGGCGAGAGTTTCGGGACCAATACCGCTTCCCACCAAAATCTCTCGTTATACGGTTTTGCGTTCCCCGCACGTTGACAAGAAGTCACGGGAGCAGTTCGAGATGCGGACCCATAAGCGTTTGGTGGATATTCTTGAACCGACACCTCAGACCGTCGATGCATTGATGAAGCTGGATCTACCTGCCGCCATTGATGTTGAAATCAAGGCGTTTGGAACCGAGAAGGAATAACAGGTCATGGTTGAGGGTTTGATTGGAAAAAAGATTGGAATGACCGAGGTCTTTGACGAGGCAGGAAATGCGGTCCCGGTCACTGTCATTCAAGCCGGACCCTGTGTCGTTGTACAAAAGAAAGTGCTGGATAAGGACGGTTACAGTGCAGTCCAACTCGGATTCGTGGAGCCAGGGCGGAAGGTAAAGGCGAATCGGCCTCTGGAGGGGCATTTCAAAAGAGCCGGAGTTCCTCCTGCTCGAGTGCTCAAGGAATTTCGCTTGAGCGAAGAGGGCGAAGAGGCAGTCGAGGTGGGTAGCCAGGTCCTCGCTCAGGATGTGTTCGAGGTGAATGACATCGTTCATGTCACTGGCCGGAGCAAGGGACGAGGATTTCAGGGAGTTGTTAAGCGCCACGGTTTCGGCGGAGGAAGGGCAACCCACGGTTCGATGTTTCATCGTGCACCCGGATCAATCGGTGCCAGCGCCTTCCCGAGCCGCGTACTTCCTGGAATGAGAGGTCCCGGCCGAATGGGAGGCAAACAGGTCAAGGTCAGGGGTCTGAGGGTGGTGGCTATAGATCAGGATAATAACCTCGTCCTGGTGAAAGGTTCGGTGCCCGGTAGCCGCGGGAGCTATGTCTATTTGACACGGGCGAATTAGAAAGAAGGAAGGAAGAGGGCCGGGCCATGCCGGAAGTAGAAGTAAGAGATTTAAAGAATAAGGTGGTTGGTAAGCTGGAGCTGTCTGACCAGGTCTTCCAGTATGAAGCCAGTCCGGGCTTGCTGTGGGAAGTGGTTCGAGCCTTCCAGGCAGCTCAGCGCAAGGGTACTCATTCGACCAAGAATCGTTCCGCTGTGAGCGGAAGTGGTCAGAAGCTTTGGCGACAAAAAGGAACCGGACGGGCTCGCGTTGGATCCATACGAAGTCCCCTCTGGCGAGGTGGCGGTACAGTTCATGGTCCGAGTCCCAGAGACTACACTCAGGCCATCCCCAAGAAGAAAAGACGGGGAGCAATTCGGATGGTCTTGACCGACAAGCTGAAGAATCAAAAATTGGCGGTGCTGGAATCGTTGGAGCTGGATTCACACAAGACCCGAGACTTCCTGGAAGTCCTGAAGCTGCTCGATGTTCAGGGGAAGACGCTGGTGGTTGATGATCGCAGTAACCGTAATCTCTACCTCGGTTCCCGCAACGTGCCGCACGTCAAGATGGTGCCTACAGAAGGTGTCAACGTTTACGATTTGCTCAATTATGAACACCTGCTGATTTCAAAAGATGCCATTTTGAAGCTTCAGGAGGTGTTGCAGAGATGAACCTTTACGAAATTATTCGATTTCCGCACATCACCGAGAAAACGACGGAGAAGTCGGAGTCGTCCGCAACGCAAGTCGTGGCATTTAAGGTTGCTCCGGATGCCAGTAAGCATCAGATTAAAGAAGCCGTCGAACAGATTTTTGACGTAGAGGTGGAAACAGTTAGAACCGCCCGCTTTCAGGGAAAGGTCAAGAGACAGGGTCGATCGGAAGGGCGCCGCCCCGAATGGAAGAAGGCCTACGTGACGTTAAAGGCCGGCCATAATATTGAATTTTTTGAAGGTGTCTAGCGATGACAATTAAGAGTTATAGGCCGAGAACGCCTGGTACGCGCTTTCGGACCGTCAAGTCGAGTCACGACGTTGATGCCGTCAAGCCCTTGCGCTCGCTAACGGTAGGCAAAAAGCGGATCAGCGGTCGGGATGGAGACGGTCAGATTTCGGTGCGCCGGCGGGGAGGAGGCCACAAGAGGCGTTATCGGATCGTTGATTTCAAGCGCCTTAAAGATGGAATTCCTGCCAGAGTCGTGGCAATTGAGTACGATCCCAACCGGGGCGCTCATCTGGCGCGGCTGCATTACCTGGATGGTGAGAAGCGCTATATCCTTGCCGCGGAGGGCTTGAAGAAAGGGGATATGGTAGTGTCCGGCCCGGATGCCGACATTGTACCCGGTAATTGTCTTCCACTTATCAACATTCCTCTCGGTACGACCATCCATAACGTTGAACTACGAAGGGGTAGAGGGGGACAACTGGCGCGAGGTGCCGGCACCTCCGCACAACTGGTCGCGAAAGAGGCAGACTACGCTCAGATCCGCCTGCCGTCTGGAGAGGTGCGCAGAGTACATATTCTGTGTCGAGCCACGGTTGGAGCGGTCGGCAATGCAGATCATGAAAATGTGTCCTACGGAAAGGCAGGAGCGACACGCTGGCGGGGCCGTCGCCCGAAGGTACGCGGAGTCGCGATGAATCCAGTCGATCACCCGATGGGTGGAGGCGAAGGGAAGACCTCCGGAGGTCGTCATCCCAGCTCTCCCTGGGGTTGGAAAACAAAGGGATACAAGACTCGAAACAACAAGCAGACGGAGAAGTTTATTGTCCGTCGCAGAAAGAAAAAATAAGAGGATTGTCGTATGCCGCGATCGCTTAAAAAGGGTCCATTTATTGATGACCATTTGCTTCGGAAGATCGAACACATGAACGAAACGGGAAATAAGACGGTTGTGAAAACTTGGTCCCGTCGTTCCACGATCTTTCCCGAGATGGTTGGTCACACCATTGCTGTTCACAATGGGAAAAAGTTTGTCCCGATCTACATCACAGAAAACATGGTCGGGCATAAGCTGGGTGAGTTTGCACCTACCAGGACTTTTAAAGGGCATACGAGTCGGACTGAAAGGTCTACGCGAATCCGTTAAGAGAAGTCGAGTAGAAGGAATATGGAAGCCAAAGCCACTGCTAAGTATGTCAAAGGGTCCCCTCAGAAGGCACGACTGGTAATTGACCTGATTCGGGGCAAAAAGGTAGAAGAAGCCCTTGATATTCTTCGCTATTCGCGGAAGAGGGCAGCCGGTCCGATCGAAAAAGTGTTGCGCTCGGCGATCGCTAATGCGGAGCAGAAGGCGCCGATGGTCGGTCCCGAAGACCTGGTGGTTACCCGGGCGTTCGTTGACCTCGGTCCCACCAAGCATCGGTTTCGACTGATGCCGGCCCCACTGGGTAGGGCGTTTCGCCAGAGGAGGAGACAGAGTCATATCACGATTCACGTCTCGGATGACTGGGATGAGAAGGAATAGGAGGTTCTAGCTTGGGTCAGAAAGTACACCCTTACGGCTTTCGGCTGGGAGTCAACCGGACGTGGAAGTCCCGGTGGTTTGCAAAGAAGAACTACGGGGATCTGTTGCATGAGGATCTTGAGATCAAGAAGTTGCTCAAGAGCCGCTTTTACCACGCCGGAATATCCAGCATCGAGATTGAGCGGGCCGCGAACAAGCTGACGGTGGTCGTCCATACCTCTCGTCCCGGAATCATCATCGGGCGAAAAGGGAGCGAGATCGAAAAACTCAAAACCGATCTCCAGCGGAAAACAGGGCGTGAAGTTTTTATCAATATTCAGGAGGTTCACAAGCCTGAGCTGGACGCCCAATTGGTGGCTGAAAGTATCGCCCAGCAACTGGAGAAGCGAGTTGCCTTCCGTCGGGCCATGAGGCGGGCGGTCGACACAGCCCTTCGGTTTGGGGCCAAGGGAATTAAGGTGCGCTGTGCCGGACGTCTCAACGGCGCTGAAATCGCTCGAGCTGAATGGTACCTGCACGGCAGATTGCCGCTCCACACATTGAGGGCCGATATCGACTACGGATTCGCCCAGGCTTATACGACTTACGGGGTCATCGGCGTCAAAGTGTGGGTTTACAAAGGTGAGATTTTCGAAGAGCGGGCTGAGGCCTAAGAAGTAAAGTCGCGGCCGATGGCCGCGAGGAGATAGTGCCATGTTGATGCCGAAAAAGGTTAAGTACCGTAAGAAGCAAAAGGGTCGGATGCGAGGCAAAGCGACGTCCGGTAACACAGTCGACTTCGGACACTTCGGTCTAAAAGCACTGGAACCGGGTTGGATCACCGACCGTCAGATCGAGGCTGCCCGAATCGCTATGACTCGTTACACCAAAAGAGGCGGGAAGATCTGGATTCGGATTTTCCCCGATAAGCCGGTAACCAAGAAGCCTGCCGAAACGAGAATGGGAAAAGGGAAGGGCGCTCCAGAAGGCTGGGTGGCGGTTGTCCGCCCGGGGCGAATTCTTTACGAGATGGAAGGAGTTCCTGAAGAGGTTGCACGCGAAGCGATGCGTCTGGCTGCCCATAAGCTTCCTATCCGAACTCGGTTCGTCATTCGCTTTGGAGAGTCGTCATGAAGGCGTCGAAACTAAGAGAGATGTCAATTGAGGAACTCGAGAAGGAGCGAGAGGAGCTTTCCAAACAACTGTTTCAACTGCGGCTTCAAGAAGCCACCGGTCAGCTGGATAACGTTTCGAAAATTCGGCAGATCCGGCGGGATCGGGCTCGTGTGAACACAATCTTGACTGAAAAGGAACGACAGCAGTGATGGAGCAAGTGACGGAAAAGAGGTCGGGCCGAGGGCGGCGGCACACGAAGATAGGACAGGTCGTTTCTAATGCGATGGATAAATCGATCGTCGTGAGTGTAGACCGTCTGGTTAAACATCCTCTTTACGGAAAGACGATTCGCCGTACCAGCAAGTTTATGGCTCACGATGAAAAGAATGAATGCCGCGTCGGAGATCGAGTCGAAATTGAAGAATGCCGGCCTCTCAGCCGTAAAAAGCGATGGATTCTGAAACGGATCATCGAAAAGGCAAAGGAATAGTGTCATGATTCAGATGAGGACGATTCTGAACGTTGCTGATAACTCGGGCGCGCGCAAGATCTCCTGTATTTCACCTGTAGGGGGAGACGCGGGGCGGACGGCCGGTCTGGGGGACATCATTACGGCTTCGGTCAAAGAAGCCACCCCTGACGGTGCCGTGAGAAAGGGCGATGTCGTCAAGGCAGTCGTTGTCCGAACTCGCAAAGAGAATCGAAGAAGCGACGGCTCCTATATTCGTTTCGACGAAAACGCAGCAGTCTTGATTAACAACCAGAAGGAGCCTCTGGGAACTCGTGTTTTTGGACCAGTAGCCAGAGAACTACGCGACAAGCACTTTATGCGCATCGTGTCGCTGGCTCCCGAAGTATTGTAGTGACTGGCAGGAATTAGAATCATGCTTCACATAAAAAGAAATGACCAGGTTCGTGTACTGGCCGGCAAAGACCGCGGAAAGACGGGCCGTGTGCTGCGGGTGTTTCCGAATCGACAACGGGCCCTCGTCGAGAATATAAATGTAATCAAGCGTCACACCCGTCCGAACCCACAGCGCAACATCCAGGGCGGAATTGCCGAGCGAGAGTCGCCCATTCATCTCTCGAACCTCAAAGTGATCTGCCCGGAATGCAATCGGCCAACTCGAGTCAGTTATCAGCTTCTTTCCGATGGAAAGAAGGTGCGGACCTGTAAGGCCTGCAATGGGACTATAGACAAGTAGGATGGAAAGAATGCCCAGGCTAAAGCAGAAATATTTGGAAGAGACCGTAGCCGCCTTGACGAAGGAATTCGGTTATACGAATCGCATGGCAGTGCCTCGAATTGAAAAGATAGTCGTGAATGTAGGAATCGGTGAGGCAATCCAGAACCCCCGGCTTCTTGACGTCGTCAGTGACGAGCTTGCGGCTATCACCGGGCAAAGGCCGATTATTCGCAAAGCAAGAAGGGCCATAGCCGGCTTCAAGCTGAGAGAAGGAATGCCGATCGGCCTGAGTGTGACTTTGAGGGGTGATCGAATGTATGAATTCCTGGACAGGCTAATCAATATCGCCCTTCCCAGAGTCCGCGACTTTCGAGGAGTCTCAGCCCGCTCATTCGATGGTCGGGGGAACTATACGCTGGGAATCCGTGACCAGATGATCTTTCCGGAAATTGACGCC